>MWBF01000190.1 GCA_002068935.1 Chloroflexi bacterium ADurb.Bin325 | reverse complement strand
GAAATGCGTGACCAGCAGGAGTGCGCCGCCCTGCAGCCGCAGACCGGCCACCGCCTCGGGCATCCAGGACCGCAGGATCAGCTCCGACAGCCAGACCACCGGCGCGAGATGCCACGCAGCCGTGACGTACCAGAGTGCGAACGCAAACGGGAGCAGGAGCAGCACGCGCCCCACGAACGGGCGCAGCGAGGCATCAGTGGGCATCGCGAACGGTCCCGAAACGGTTTGCGCGGCGATTCTCAGGCATCGACAACCCCTGATCGTGGCTCGGGGGGCAGGAAGCGCGCCCATACCAGGAACACCACCAGCGCATCCAGGATGATCAACGCCTGCCATACGTACAGGTGGGCCCATTCGAAGCTCTCGCGGTCCCAGAGGCCGAGGTAGAACAGGCTGATGATCCGCACCAGGTTGAGCCCCTGGATGGCCACGAAGCCGCCCAGCAATCCCATGAGCTTGTAACCGAGCGGCGCGCGTACGGCCAGGATGGCCGCCAGCAGCACGATCATGGCCTCGACCCCGTTGCACCCCGGCTCGATGGACACGCTGAAAGGCTTCACGGTGCTGCTGATGATCTTGCCGGACACGGCAACCTGGTCGTCGAACAGGCGCATGAGCCAGCCGCTGGCATCCGCCAGCAGGCTGGTCCAGGGCAACACCACGTGGCGCTGCATCGGCTGCAACATCTCGATGGCGAACATCGCCGCCAGCAAAAAGACGAACAGGAACAGGAATCTGCCCAACACCGCTCTCCTTGGCGTTTGCTGTGCAGGATACCTGATCGCCAGCGGCACATGCACACCCGACCCACGCTGCGAAACGCGTCGTGACGGATCGGGAGCGATCCGCCTGCATCCAATGATGGGCGGGAAGCGCTTACGGGGTTTGCACGCGGCTGGGTGAGCTGCACGCCGGCGGCGCCCAGGCGCCACCGGCATGCGATGAACGGCGGGAGGAATCAGGCCATCGGGTCGACGGCGAAGCCGTCGAGGATCGGACGCAGCTTCTCGAAGTGCGGCGACATCGCGGTGTCGAGCGCATCGACGGTCCACTGCTTGTCGTTCTCGAACACGGTGCCGAGCTTCGGCCCGTCGACCACGGTGACCTGCTTGCCCCACACCACGAACACGTAACCCGAGATCCGCTGCGAGCGCGGCGAGGCCAGGTAGCCCACGAAGGGCGCGACGTGGGCCGGATCGAAGTGGTCGAAACCCTCGGCGGGCTTCTCGAACAGGGCAGCCGTGCCGCCGCCCATGGTCATGTCGGTGCGCGCGCGCGGCATGATCACGTTCGCGGTGACGCCGTACTTCACCAGCGCCTGCGCCGCGCCCATGGTCATGGCCACGATGCCGGCCTTGGCGGCGGCATAGTTGGGCTGGCCCACGGAGCCGTAGAGGAAAGCCTCCGAGGAGGTGCTGACCAGGCGGCCGTACACGGTGCCGCCGCTGGACTTGGCCTTCTCGCGCCAGTAGGCCGCGGCGTGGCGCATGTTCACGAAGTGGCCCTTCAGGTGCACGCGCACCACGGAGTCGAATTCCTCCTCGCTCATCGTGAAGATCATCTTGTCGCGGCAGAAACCGGCGTTGTTGACCACGATGTTGACGTCGCCGAAGGTATCTATCGCCGTCTTGAACAGCGCCTCGGAATCGTTCCAGTCGGCGCAGTCGCCGTAGACCGTGAGCGCCTCGCCGCCGAAGGCCTTGATCTCCTCCTTCACGCTCTCGGCCGCCTCGCGCGCCGCCGGCAAGCCGATCTCGTTGATGATCACGCGCGCGCCCTGGCGCGCGAGCTGGATGGCCTCGACGCGACCGAGCCCGCGGCCCGCGCCGGTGACGATGGCTACCTTGCCGGTCAGTTCAGACATTGCTCACTCCTCGCGATGGGTTCAGATGCGTTCGATGATCGTGCCGGTGCCGATCGAGGCGCCGCAGCACATCGTGATCAGCGCGGTGGTCTTGTCGGTGCGCTCGAGCTCGTGCAGCGCCGTGGTGATCAGGCGCGCGCCGGTCGAGCCGACCGGGTGGCCGAGCGCGATGGCGCCGCCGTTGCGGTTCACCTTGGCCATGTCGGGCTTGAACACGCTGGCCCAGGACAGCACGACCGCCGCGAAGGCCTCGTTGATCTCGACGAGATCGATGTCGCCCATGTTCATGCCGGTCTTGCGGAACAGCGCGTTGGTCGCATCGATCGGGCCGTCGAGGTGGTAGTAGGGATCCGCGCCCACCGTGACGCCGCAGATGATGCGCGCGCGCGGCTTCAGCCCGCGGCGCTCGGCTTCCTCGCGGGTCATCCACAGCACCGCGCAGGCGCCGTCGGAAACCTGCGAGGAGTTGCCGGCCGTGTGGATGCCGCCCTCGGCGACCGGCTTCAGCCCCGCGAGCCCTTCCGGGGTCGTCGCGCGCACGCCCTGGTCCCGGGTCACGCGTTTGGTGGCACCGGTGGGCTTGCCGTCCTCGCCGAACACCGGGGCGTCGACGGGAATGATCTCGCGGTCGAAGTACCCGGCAGCCTGCGCCGCCGCGGCGCGGCGCTGCGACTCCAGCGCGAAGGCGTCGACGTCGGCGCGCGTGATGCCGCGGTTCTTCGCGATGCGCTCGGCCGAACCGAACTGGTCGGGGCTGCCATCCCAGGGCCAGTTCGGCGGCTGGAAGAAACCGGGGCCGTTGTAGACGTTGGCGCCCAGGCCCACGTGGCTCATGACCTCGGCGCCGCAGGCGATGCCGATGTCGATGGAGCCGGACGCGACCAGCGCCGAGATCAGGTGGTTGGCCTGCTGCGCCGATCCGCACTGGGTGTCGATCGTGGTGGCGCCGGGCACGTAGCTGGTACCCATCGACAGCCAGGCGTTGCGGCACAGGTTGCCGGCCTGCTCGCCGGCCTGCGTGACGCAACCGCCGATCAGTTGCTCCACTTCCTCGGGCTTGACGCCGGCCTTCTCGATCACGGCGCGCTGCGCGATCGCCAGCAGGTGCGCGGGATGGAAGCCGAACAGATCGCCGATGACCGGCTTGCCGCGTCCGATGGGAGTACGCAGGGCTTCAACGATCACTGCTTCACGCATGACTGACTCCTTGGTCGAGGGTGGGCCGCGACGCGCGCGGAAAACAGAAAGACTGCGCGGCCCGCCCGGGTCGCGTCAGGGCGCAGAGATTAGCCGAAAACGCCGCCGGAAAACGATGACATTAGGCTTCGCGCCCGGCTGACATCTCCACTCAGGCGCACCGGGTGGCCCGGGGGTCTAGGTGGCGGCGAGGCCGGCGGCTATCATACCGCGCCTTCGCCCAGACCAATCCCGCTGCGCCACAGGAGCACCCGATGAAACAGTACCGATTCGACGACGTAGAGGCCCTCCAGGAACTGGTGTCCACCGAGTTCGGCCCGTGGAGCAACGAACTGGAGATGACCCAGGAGCTGATCGACCGCTTCGCCGAACTCTCGGGCGACGACTACTGGATCCACACCGACCCGGAGCGCTGCAAGACCCAGAGCCCCTTCGGCACCACGATCGCGCACGGTTTCCTGACGCTGATCCTGCTGCCGAGGCTCAAGACCCCGCAGGCCTACGAGATCACCGGCTTCAACAACATGCTCAACTACGGCTCGGACAAGCTGCGCTTCACCGGCGCGGTACCGACGGGCTCGAGGATCCACGCGCGCAATCGCGTGAAGTCGATCGAGCGCCTGCCCAAGGGCACGCGCTTCACGCTCGAGCAGAATGTGCACGTGGTCGGGCAGGAGCGCCCGGCGCTGGTCTACGAACTGGTGTTCATCTACCAGTAAGGCCTCAGTTCAGCACCAGCACGTCCGAGCGCGTCTCGTCGAGGATGCGCTCGGCGGTGTTGCCCACCACCGTACCCATCAGGCCGCTGCGCGCCACGGTGCCGATCAGGATGAGGTCGGCGCCGATACTCTCGGCGGTGTCGCGGATAACGCTGGCCGCCGCGCCCTGCACCGTGTGCATGCGCTCGGGCGCGACACCGCAGATGCGCGCCAGCTCGGCGCGGTCGGGCGCGCGGTTCTGGTCCGCATAGGCGGTCACGAAGTGCGCTTCCGAACCGAAATCGTGCGCGAAGCGCTGCGCCTCGCCGATGATCTGGTTGTTCAGCTTGATGTGCGCCAGGTCGTGGGAGCCGAAATTCACCGCCCCGAGCACGCGCCTGCTGCTCCAGTCACGCACGTTCTTCACCATCAGCACCGGACACGGCGCCAGGCGCATCAGCAACCAGTCGCCGGGGTCGCGGTGTGCCAGGGTCCTTTCGCTCGAGTACTTGAACACCATGTCGGCACGCGAGCGCGCCGCGGCCTGCACCATCTCCTGTCGCACGTCGGCCGAGGAGCCCAGCTCCATGCTCACGCCGATGCCCTGCGCTTCGGCATGGGCGGCGAGCTCACCGAGCGTGGCCAGAGCCTCCGATCGATAGCGCTCCTGCGCATCGCTCGAGGACTCACCGTTGGCCGCAAGCGGAGGGTGGCTCGAGAAACCGAAGAGGTGGATGTGCCCGCGCGAATCGCGAGCCGCGAGCAGTGCCCGGTCGAAGGCAGGATGCCCGGTTGCCGCCGGGTCGACGATCACGAGGTAGCGCGCACCAGACATCTGGGATGACTCCGTCTCTTTCGATTGCTTGTTTGCGGGCTGAACGCCCCTGCGCCGGATTCTTTCGCGCCGGCGGATGCCCGCGCCATGACCGGCATCAAGATTTGCTTCGTCGCGCCGGCTGCCACTCCGGCACCAGGTTCAGCTTCAGGCAGTGGCGCTGCGCCATGATGGTCTGGCCGTTCAGCTCGCGCGCCTGCGGCGCCGTCGCCAGCCACGCGACGACCGCCGCCGGCACCTTCATCGGCGCGCCGCCGTAGAAATTGATGAAATCCTCGCGGTCGGGGCGCATGTCCATCGCCTCGGTCATGACCAGCCCGGGTTCCATGTTGAAGAAATTGAGCGGCGTGTCCGCATATTCCACCTTGAGCACGCCGGCCATGCGGATCAGCGCCGCCTTGGAGGCGCCGTAGGCAAAGCCCCAGCCGCCCTTGCCCGCGGCTGCCGGCGGATCGATCATTCCCGACTCCGACACCACGTTGATGATGCAGCCCTCTCCCTGCGCGAGCATGCGCGGCAGCACGCGCTGGATCGTGTGCACGTTGGCGAACACGTTGCCGCGGAAGATGTCGTGCAGGTGCTGCTGGGTCAGTTCGTCCACCGGCGACATGATGCCCGGCCCCTGGTAGATGCCGTTGTTGACCAGCAGGTCGATGCGGCCCCACTCGGCATAGACGCGCTCGACCGCGGCGTCGATGGAGGCGAGATCGAGCAGGTCCAGACGTATCGGCAACGCGCGCCGGCCCAGATTCTCGATCTCGGCGGCGGTGGCGCGCAGGCTGCCGGGCATCGGCTTCACCTCGGAATCGCGCGAGCCGTGCTCCCAGGCTTCCCCCTCCTCCAGCGTGCGCGCCGTGACCACGACGTCGAAGCCCTTTTGCGCCAGCGCGATGGCCGAGGCCTTGCCGATGCCGCGGCTCGCGCCGGTGATGAACGCCACTTTCGATCCCATTTCGGTTCCTCTCCTGGTCCGGGAATTTTCCCTAACAGGCTATCACGCGGGCGCGGGAAAATGCGTGCAGATTCCGCGTAGGTTCGGCTTCAGCCGAACGTCCTCCCGACACGGCCTAGCTTCGCACCCATTCACTTCCCGGAGCCCCCCCATGAGCAGTCTGCCCAAGTGTCCCCAGTGCAGTTCGGAATACACCTATGAAGACGGGGCGCTGTACATCTGCCCCGAGTGCGCGCACGAGTGGCCGCGCGAGGCCGCGCCGAGCGCAGAGGAATCGCGCGTGGTGCGCGATGCCCACGGCAACGTGCTCGCCGACGGCGATACCGTCACCGTGATCAAGGACCTCAAGGTCAAGGGCTCCTCCTCGGTCGTCAAGGTCGGCACCAAGGTGAGAAACATCCGCCTGGTGGACGGCGACCACGACATCGACTGCAGGATCGAGGGCATCGGTGCGATGGGCCTCAAGTCGGAGTTCGTGAAAAAAGCGTAGGTCCGCATTCGTGCGGGCAATTCCCTTGCGTGGGTGCGCATGGCAATTGTCCGCATGAATGCCGAGCCACGGCTTTGTGGCGCCGGCGCGACGGCTACACTTCGCGTAAGGAACGCGGCAGGACCCATTCACGATGGACGAGGAGCGGATCGCCGGCTGGGTGGCCAGGATCAACCGCAGCGCGCTGGGGACGCTGGGCGCAACCGTGCGGGAATTGCAGCGCGTCGTTGGCGACCAGCGCAGCTCCTTCGCGCAGTTGTCAGAGGTCGTGCTGCGCGACGCCGCGCTGTCTGCCCGGCTGCTGAAGATTGCCAACAGTCCGGCCTACGCGGTCAGCGCCGAGGCGGTGACCACCGTTGCGCGCGCTGCCACCCTGCTCGGCTTCGATACCGTGCGCAGCATCTGCATCACCAGCCGCCTGCTCGATACCCTGATCGGAGCCGGAGGGCTCGCGCCCGACGTCGCCGGTCGCCTGCTGGACCGCATCGCCATCACCCTGCACGCGGCGACGCAGGCGCGCATGATGATGGGTGGCGCCGCCGAGCGTACCCGCGAGGAAGTGTTCCTCGCGGCGGTGCTCGGCGGGATCGGCGAGAGCGCCTTCTGGAGCCTGCCGGACCCGGAGGTGGCGGCACTGCATGCGACCCTGTCGGCCCGCGATGGCGCGCACACGGCGGCAATCCACGACGTGGTGGGCGGCTCCTTCGCCGCGCTGAGCGCCGCGCTGCTGCGCTCCTGGGGACTGGCCGACGCCATGTACCCCGCCGGCGCGGACGGCGAGGAGCGCGCCGCACGTGCGCTGCACCTGGGCGTTGAGCTGGCCGGGCGGATCGCCGCCGACGGCTTGCGACCCCGCAACCTCGAGCCGCTGTTCCGGCAAATCGCCATCCTGATGAACCTCACCGAGGAGGACGCCGCGCACCGTGTACGCGACTGCGCCCGGCAGGCGCAGGAACTCGCGGCC
>MWBF01000189.1 GCA_002068935.1 Chloroflexi bacterium ADurb.Bin325 | reverse complement strand
GTCTGGGCCCAGCCGCCGGACGAGCGCCCGCTCGGCCCAACCTTTCTCGCGCCGCAGTGGCCCGTCGGCGTCGCCCAGCGGCAGCCGCTCGCGCTGGCCGTGCCGGACGGCCTCGCGCCGGCCGCGTACACCGTCCTCCTCGTGGCCTACGACGCCGCGACCGGACAGCCCATCGCGCCGGCCCCGCTGAACGCCGCGCCGGTCATGCCGCCGGGGGCCGTCCTGGGCCGCGTCGAGGTGCAGCCGCCCGCATCGCCGCCCGTGCGGCGGCCGGCGGCCGCGGAGTTCGGGCCGATCGCGCTCGTGCGCGGCCAGACGCCGGCCACGGCCATCGCGCCGGGCGGCGCGATCCCGGTCGAACTGCTCTGGCAGGTGCGAGCGGCCGCGCCCGCGCTCGTCACGGTCGTCCAACTGCTCGGCCCGCAGGGCGAGCTGGCCGCCAGCCTCGAGACGCCCATGCGGTGTGGTCCGCCGGAGGTTCCGGCCTGCGCGGTCGGCCAGCTCATCCTCGAACGCCACACGCTGACGCTGCCGGCCGACCTTCAGCCCGGCCCGCGGCGTCTCATCGTCGGCGTCTACGTCCAGGCGGACGGCCGGCGGCTGCTGACCGGCAGGGCGGATCATTATCTGGTGAAGGAGATCCTGATCCAGGCAGAGTGAGAATCGCCGCGCAACAAAAAAGGGGAGCCAGTGGCTCCCCTCCATGATGGCTGGTCATGCACCTGGCTCCGAACCTCGTCACTCGGCTTGCGCAGGCAGGCTTGCTCAGGCCAGGCGACCCCGTGGCACCCGAGAGTGACCGCTTAGGGCTGCTACCTTCCGATCCTGACCCGGTTCACAGGCTCCCGCCGCACAGGACCCAGCCATCAACGCTCACCTGAAAGGCAGTCCCGTTGACCGCAGATCCTCGGCCAGGAATTCAACCCCGCTATAGCGGATTGCGGGTTACAGGGCACCGCTAGTTCCCCGTCTAGCACGACCATCTATGATTATAGCCGCAAGGCGCTGGCGTGTCAAAGAACGGGCGCGGCGCTGACGGGGCGGCGGGGCGCAGATGAACCGGCGCGCGCCGTCGCCCCCTCGCTCACTTCGGCGCGCCGCCCAGCTTCTGCTCCGCAAACCCGGCAACCAGGTTGGTGAACTCCAACGGGACGATGAACTTCGTCGCCGGCCCCGCGCCCAGCGCCTTGAGCGCATCCAGATACTGAAGCTGCATCGTCTTGACATCCACCGCCTGCGCCGACTCGTAGATGCGGGTCAGCGCCACGCCGAAGCCCTCGGCGTTCAGGATCGCGGCCTCCCGCTGGCCCTCCGCGGTCAGGATTGCGGCCTGCTTTGCGCCCTCCGCGGTCAGGATCGCGGCCTGCTTCGCGCCCTCGGCCACCTTGATCGAGGCCTCGCGCTTGCCGTCCGACTCGGTGACGACCGCGCGGCGCTCGCGCTCCGCGGCCATCTGGCGGTTCATGGCCGTCTGGATCTCGCGCGGCGGCACGATCTCGCGAATCTCGACGCCCGTCACCTTGACGCCCCACCGCTCGGTGACCTCATCCAGCTTGGTGCGCAGCACCTCGTTGATCTGCTCGCGCTTTGCCAGCACGTCGTCCAGCGGAATGTCACCGATGACCGCGCGCAGGGTCGTCGTCGCGATGCCCTGGGACGCGCCCGCGAAATCGCGCACCTTGATGACGCTCAGGCCCGGATCCACGACCTTCCAGTAGATCAGGAAGTCGATGTCGATCGGCGCATTGTCCTGGGTGATGCAGGTCTGCGAGGGGATCTCCAGGAAGTCCTCGCGCAGGCTCACCTTCTGCGTCTGATCGATGATCGGCCAGAGCCAGACCAGCCCCGGCCCGCGCTCGCCGACGAAGCGCCCCAGCCGGAACAACACCAGCCGCTCGTAGTCCCGTATGATGCGGATGGGCCGAAAGATCAGCAACAGGAACAGAAACAGGACGAGCAGGAGCAGGATAACGATCGCGATCTCTACCATGAAAAATCTCCTCCCGCGCCGCGTTGCGGCGCGCTATGTTGTGGCCCCGTCATCTCCGATCTTCTCGACCAGGAGGCGCAGGCCTTCGACGCTGACGACGCGCACCGGCGTGCCCGACGGCAGCGCCTCGTCGGTCACGGCCTCGGCCGTCCACTCTTCGCCCTCCACGCGCACGATGCCGTCGGGCTGGAGCGGCTGGCGCACGACGCCTGTCTTGCCGACGAGCGTCTCGCGGCCCATCGCGACCGGGTGGAACTGCGCGCGCACCGCGGCCGCGACGCCCATGAAGAAGAACACCCCCACGCCCGCGGTCGTGCCGACGATGAGCAGCGGGTTCAGCCGGGCCACCGGCGCAGCCGCGGACGGCATGACCCACGGCGGCGTAAAGATGAGCAACGAGCCGAGCAGAAAGGCCACGATCCCGCCCACGCTCAACGCAATCCCCGTGACCTTGATATCGACCAGCAGCAGGATCACGCCGGTGAGGATCAGCACCGGGCCGAGCCAGTTGGTCGGCAGCTTGAGCAGGCCGTAGAGCGACAGCGCCAGCATGACCGCGCCCAGCGCGCCCGGCACGGTCGCGCCCGGCGTCGTAAACTCCGCAATCAGCGCGAGCAGGCCCAGCACGAGCAGCAGATAGGCCACATTGGGGTTGGCGAGAAACGCAAGCACCCGATCCAGGTATGCGATGCCGGTCGGGTCGTCGAGCATAGGGGGGCTCGTGCAACCCGAAAGCATGCCGCCAAACAAGAGCGCCAGCGGCAGGATCAGTGAGCGGCTACGTATCAGCATGGGAGCCTCCTTTCACCGCGTCTGGCCCTATTATAACACGACTTTCGCTGCGCTGTCTGCCGACAGGCTGATGTCTGGCTGACGGCGAGATGACGGAGGGGGCCGCACGTTGTTCTGGAACAGGTCAAGGTGGGCTTGACAGGCGAACCTGGCCGACCTATAATGACGCTACAAATGTAGCGCGAAAGGATGCCGCCATGCCCAGTATCGGTGTGAGAGAACTGAAAAACCAGGCAAACGAGATCGTGCGCAGCGTGCGCGAAGAGCAGGCGGAATACATCATCACCTATCACGGTGAGGCGGTCGCTGTGCTGCTGCCCATTGACCGCGCGCTGATCGAAGCCGGAGAACAGGCCGCTCTCGACGTTGCCCAACCCAAAGCGGAAACCCTGAGCGAGCTGGAGGCGCTGCGCGCCGAGATCGGCCGCTCCTGGCGGCAGAGGAAGTCCGGCGCGCAATTGGTGAAAGAGGGGCGCCGGTAAAGTGCTTGTCATTGATGCCAGCGTGTTAGTTGCGGATCTGCGGCCTTCGGAGCCTTATCATAGCGAAGCGGCAGCTTTATTGGACTTCGTGCGCGAACAGGAGCTCGCGGTCAGCTTGCCAGCAATCGCTCTAGCGGAAGTTGCGGGCGCAATCTCACGAGGCACAAGGAGAATCTCCCTGGCCTACAGGGTCATCCGCTTGCTGCAAACCACTTCCCATTATCAGTGGATAGCCGTTGATTCGCCGTTAGCTCTGCGAGCCGCTAGTCTGGCCGCAGAATACCATTTGCGGGGATATGATGCTGTGTACCTGGCGTTGACTCAACAGCTTGGAGCATCGCTGGTCACATTGGACGATGAGTTATGTAAACGAAAGCCATCCGATATCGAAGTCGTGCGACCGGAGGAACAACTGGCACGGCTACGGTCTGTATAAAAAAGCCGGCGGTCAGGGTTGACCGCCGGCCTCTTCTATCAGGCGGAGAGGGAGGGATTTGAACCCTCGATCCCTTGCGGGATACACGATTTCCAATCGTGCGCACTAGGCCAAACTATGCGACCTCTCCGTGAACCCCGCCATTATAGCACGGGCCGCATGCACGGGCAAAAAATGGGGTTCGCCGCACGCCGCGGCGTATGACCATCGTCATAGCCCGGCCCGCCGCCTCCGGCTACAATGGTCGCGACGATGAGGCCCGGCCCGGTCGCCGCGGCGTCCCCGTCCAAAAGAAAAACCCCACGCCCGGTGGGGTTCTTCGTTCCTGCAAGGCGGAGAGGGTGGGATTCGAACCCACGATCCATTTCTGGATACGCGTTTTCGAGACGCGCGCACTAGGCCAAACTATGCGACCTCTCCCTGACCGGCGTCGATTATACCACGACGGGCGGCGCTGGCAAAAATACCGGTCGCGGGTTCCAGGTTGAGACGCCGACAACCTTCGACCTGCAACCTGCAACCGAAGGAC
The DNA here is from genome assembly GCA_002068935.1 of Chloroflexi bacterium ADurb.Bin325. GTDB lineage: Bacteria > Chloroflexota > Anaerolineae > CG2-30-64-16 > CG2-30-64-16 > MWBF01. The sequence goes on along the minus strand of MWBF01000189.1, from coordinate 2,857 downwards.
ACAGCAGATGAAAGACAAACTTGCAGAACTGCGCGAGATGCGGGCCAAGGCCAAGCTCGGCGGCGGGCAGTCGCGCATCGACGACCAGCACGCCAAGGGCAAGCTCACCGCGCGCGAGCGCCTCGACCTCCTGCTCGACAGCGGCACCTTCCAGGAGCTGGGCCGGCTCGCAACCCACAACCAGAGCGACTTTGGCATGGCCGAGAAGAAGTTCCCCGGCGACGGCGTCGTCACCGGCTTCGGCAAGATCGACGGCCGGCGGGTGGCCGTCTACGCCCAGGACTTCACCATCCTGGGCGGCTCCTTCTCCGAGGTCCAGTCGCACAAGGTCTGCAAGATCATGGAGCTGGCGATGGAGAGCGGCATCCCGGTCATCGGGCTGCTCGACTCCGGCGGCGCGCGCATCCAGGAGGGCGTGCGGTCGCTGGCGGCCTACGGCGAGCTGTTCGTGCGCAACGTCATGGCCTCCGGCGTCATCCCGCAGATCTCCGTCCAGATGGGACCGTGCGCGGGCGGCGCGGTCTACTCCCCCGCGCTGACCGACTTCATCGTCATGGTGCGCAAGACCAGCTATATGTTCATCACCGGGCCGGACGTCATCAGGGCCGTGACCGGCGAGCAGGTAGATTTCGACACCCTGGGCGGCGCGGCCGCGCACAACGTCAACAGCGGCGTGGCCCACTTCGCCGCGGACGACGAGCTGGCCGCGTGTCGCCTGGTCAAGGAGCTGCTCGCCTACCTGCCCCAGAACAACAGCGAAGACCCGCCCCGCGTCACCCCCTACGATGACCCCGCGCGACAGGACGCCTCGCTCGACCATCTCGTGCCGGAGGATTCGAGCCAGCCATACGACATGCGCCAGGTCATCAGCAGCGTGTTCGACCGCGGCAGCTTCCTCGAGGTCCACGCGCACTACGCGCGCAACGCGCTGGTCGGCCTGGCCCGGCTGGACGGCTTCCCGGTCGGCGTGGTCGCCAACCAGCCGATGCATCTGGCCGGCGTGCTGGACATCGACTCGTCGGACAAGATCGCCCGCTTCGTGCGCTTCTGCGATGCGTTCAACCTGCCCATCATCACGCTGGTGGACACGCCCGGCTACATGCCCGGCGTCGCGCAGGAACACGGCGGCATCATCCGCCACGGCGCAAAGGTCATCTACGCCTACTGCGAGGCGACCGTGCCGAAGATCAGCGTGGTCGTGCGCAAGGCGATGGGCGGCGCATACATCGCCATGAGCAGCAAGCAGATGCGCACCGACCTGGCCTACGCCTGGCCGAGCGCGGAGATCGCGGTGATGGGGCCGGAGGGCGCGATCAACATCCTCTATCGCGAGGAGCTGCGGAAGTCGGCCGACCCCGCGACCCGGCGCAGGGAGCTGCTACAGGATTATGTAGACCGCTTCCACAACCCCTACTCCGCGGCCGACATGGGCCAGATCGACGAGATCATCGAGCCGAGCTCGACCCGGCTGCGCCTCATCAACGCGCTGGAGGTCCTGCGCTCGAAGGTCACGAGCAACCCCGCGAAGAAGCACGGCGTGATGCCGGTGTGACGGCGGGAATCACGAATTATGAATTGGGAAGGAGTAACGGGTAAGCAGTAATGAGTAAGCAGTAATGAGTAAGCAGTAATGAGTAAGCAGTAATGAGTAAGCAGTAACGAGTAAGCAGTAACGAGTAAACAGTAACGAGTAATAGATATTGCGTGCCTGACCCGTTACTTATTACTCATTACTTATTACTCGTTACTCGTTACTCGTCCCTCCCTTCGCATTCAGAGGAGACCATGACCGAACTTCTCCGCGCCGGCCTCATCATCACCGCCCTGGGCATGGGGCTGGTGTTTGCGGCGCTGGCGCTGCTGTGGGGCGTGCTGGCGCTGCTGGCCGCGCTGTCGCAGGCCCGGCTCCCGCGCGAGGAGCGCGGGGCGTCCCGCGCGGTCACACCCGCCGTGAGCATCTCGCCTGCACCCGGCGCGGCGCTCCTGAACGCGGCGGTGGCCGCGGACGACACCGCCGCGGAGGATGCGGCCCTGACCGCGGAGCGCGCGCGCGTGGCCGCGATCGCCGCGGGCGCGCTGCTCGTCAGCGCGCTGCCGCTGCTCTTCGACGTGCCCACCGGCCCCGTGTTCGAACATGGCCGCACGGCCCCGCTGTGGGTTGCGGCCAACCGGGCGCGCGCCCTGCCCTCCTGGCAGCCGGCGCGCCGGCCCGAGACGGGCGATTGAAGTCGCGGACGACAGACGCCAAACATCGATCATCAACGGCCAGAAAGGTTCACCCCGTGCCATCATTCGACATCATCATCCAGGGCAAGAGCTACCGCGTCGAGATCCCGAACCCCGGCGCGATGCCGCTCCAGGTCATCGTTGACGGCCAGCCGTTCGACGTGACCATCGCGGGCGCGGGGATCGCGGCGGCCCCCGCGGCCCCGCTGGCCGAGGCGCGGCCGCCCGCGGCGCAGCCGACCCCGTTGCCGCCGCCGCTATCGCCGGCTGCTGTACCACAGCCGGCCGCGCCCATCAGCGCGGCGGACGGCGTCCAGATCAGCGCGCCGATGCCCGGCACGATCCTGACGGTGGAGGTCGAGGCCGGCCAGACGGTGGAGAGCGGCCAGGTCGTCTGCGTGCTCGAGGCCATGAAGATGAAGAACCCGATCCGTGCGAACACGGCCGGGGTCGTCGCCGAGGTCGCCGTGCGAGCCGGACAGACCGTCGCCTACGGCGATCTGCTGATCCGCCTGGCATAGGGGGGCGCGATGGGCATCGGCGCCGACAACCTCCTGGAGCGCCTGCTGGCGGTCGTCTCCGGGCTGAGCGGGCTGACCTGGGCCAACGTCCTGATGATGGCGGTGGGCGG
>MWBF01000188.1 GCA_002068935.1 Chloroflexi bacterium ADurb.Bin325 | reverse complement strand
ACGCCGCGCCGAGCGCATAGGCGCGCTCCAGGCCGGGCCGCCCCACGATCCAGGCGACGCCGTCCGGCCTGACGTGCAGCCGCCGTCGCGGGACGAACGCGGCCACGACGCACGCCCACGGCTCCGTCAGCGCGACCTCGGCGTAGCCGAGGTCGGCCGGGACCGGGATGGCGTAGCACCCCTCGTCGCCGGCCAGCGCCGCGGGGCCGAGCAGGTTGTACTGCGCCAGCCCGCCGTGAAACACATAGCCGTAGGCCAGGTTGTGGCCGCGGTAGTAGATGTCCGCTTGCAGCGCGAGCCGCTGGCCCGGCGCAAAGAGATCGCGCCACGCCTCGCCCACCTCGGCCACGGTCAGCGCGACCTCGTGCCCCTGCACGACGGGCCGCTCCGCCAGGTTGCGGCCGTACAGCCGCGGGTGGCCGCCGCCCTGGCGCAGGATCTTGACGTCGGAATAACACAGCCCTACGGCATCGGAGCGGACGAGGATCTGATCGGGCGCCGGCCGCGGGGTCGGCCAGGTCTCGGGCCGCCCGTTTCGGCCCAGGTTCTCCAGCCCCACGCCATATAGGGGCCATACCGATATGGTGTCGGGGATGCGGGTGAGTTGTACGGTCACAGGACGCTCCAGCACAGATGATAGATAATGGCCGATCAAGCCGCGTGATGATACCGCCAAATCGTTTTTTGCTCAACTCGGGGCTGTTGACGCGCTCGGACGCAGGTGCTAGAATCAGCGCAACGCCCCGGCCGGGCCTGGCCGGGCAAGCGGTTCGATCGGCCGAAACCGAGGTGATACATCGTCATGTCCGAACCCCAGGAACGCCTGCGCGAGCAGATCCACCTGCTCGGTGACCTGCTCGGCGCAACCATCATCGAACAGGAGGGCCGGGCGCTCTTCGAGCAGGTCGAGGCCGTGCGCAGCCTGGCGAAGGCCAGCCGGGGCGAGGGCGAGACGTCGAGCCGGCCCGCCGCGGCCGCGCGGCGCGAGGCGCTGGAACAGCTCCTCGCGCTGACCGGCCGCCTGTCGCTGGCCGATGCGCGCGGCGTCCTCAAGGCGTTCGCCTCCTACTTCCAGCTCATCAACCTGGCCGAGGAAGAGGAGCGCGTGCGCGTGCTCCACGCACGGGATCGCCGAGCGCACCAGGAGGGCGCTGCGCCCGCGGAGAGCATCGCGGCCGCGGTCCAGCAGCTCGCGGCCGCCGGCGTGACCGCGGCCGCGATGCAGGCGCTCCTCGACAACCTCTATGTCCAGCCGGTCTTCACCGCGCACCCGACCGAGGCCAAGCGGCGCACGATCCTGACCAAACACCAGCACATCGCCTATCTCCTGCACGAGATGGACTTCCACACGCTGACCGTCGAGGAGGAGCAGCGCACCCTGGAGGCGCTGCGCGAGGAGATCGTCTCCCTCTGGCAGTCGGACGACACGCGGCTGCGCCAGCCCAGCGTGGTGGACGAGGTGCGCAACGGGCTCTATTACTTCGACCAGGTGTTGTTCGACCTGGCCCCGCTGCTCTATCGCAGCCTCAGGGTCGCGCTCGCCGCGGCTTACCCCGGCCACACATTCGCCATCCCCAGCTTCCTGCGCTTCGGAAGCTGGATCGGCGGGGATCGGGACGGCAACCCCTTCGTGGATGTCGCGGCGACAGAGGATGCGCTGCGGGAGCACAAGGCGCTCGTCCTGCGCCTCTACCAGCGCGCCATCGACAACATGCACGGCCATCTCAGCTCGTCGGCGCGTTACGGCATCACGCCGGAGCTGGAGGCCAGTATCAGCGCGGACGCGGCGCTCTTCCCGGAGGACGCGGCGAGCATCGGCGCGCGCTACCCGATGCAGCCCTACCGCCACAAGATGGCCTACGTCTATCGCAAGCTGACCGCGACCGCGGAGGCGAACCGCCGGCCCTGGCGCGCGGATCATGTGCCCCGCCCCGGGACCTATCGGCACGCCGGCGAGTTCATCGCGGATCTGCGCCTGATGCAGGAGAGCCTGCGCCGACATCGCGGCGAGCGGCTGGCGGACGGCCGGCTGGCGGTGCTGGTGCAGCAGGCCGAGGTGTTCGGCTTCCACCTCGCGACGCTCGACATGCGCCAACACGCCGAGCGCCTCGTGGCCGCGCTGGCCGAGGTGTTTGCGCGCTACCACCTGGCCGCGGATTACGCGGCCCTGCCCGAGGCGGAGAAGGTCCGCCTGCTGACCGCGGAGCTGGCCGCGGGCCGGCCGCTCAGCCCCGCGCGGCTCGACTTCAGCGACGACACGAACGAGACCCTGGAGCTGTTCCGCCTCGTGCAGCGGGCGCACGAGCGCATCGGCCCGGACGCCATCCAGCACTACATCGTCAGCATGACCACGGGCGCGAGCGACGTGCTCGGCGTCCTCCTGATGGCGCGCGATGCGGGGGTCGCGGATCGGCTGGACATCGCGCCGCTGTTCGAGACGCGCACGGATCTCCAGGCCGCGCCCGCGATCATGGAGAGCCTGTTCACCAACCCGGCCTATCAGGAGCACCTGGCGCGGCGGGGCCGCGGCCAGCAGATCATGCTGGGCTACAGCGACTCCAACAAGGACGCCGGCTATATCGCCGCCAACTGGGAGCTGCGCCAGGCCCAGCATGCGCTCCCCGAGCTCTGCCGCGGCTACGGCGTCCGGCTGACCCTCTTCCACGGCCGCGGGGGCACGATCGGCCGCGGGGGCGGGCCGACCAACCGCGCGATCCTGGCGCAGCCGCCCGAATCGGTGTCCGGCCGCATCCGGCTGACGGAGCAGGGCGAATCGATCACCAACCGCTACGCCAACAGCGAGCTGGCCCGCCGCCACCTGGAACAGATCATCCACGCGGTCCTGCTGCGCAGCATCCCGTCGGATATACAGTCGGCCGAGGTCGCTGAGCCGCACGCCGCGCACGGGGAGTGGGACGCGGTCATGCAGGCGCTGGCCGAGCAGGGCCACGCCGCCTACCGGGCGCTGATGCACGACGCGCCCGCGCTGCTGCGCTACTTCCAGGACGCCACGCCCATCGACGCGATCGGCCGGCTGAACATCGGCAGCCGGCCGGCCCGCCGCAAGGCCACGCAGCGCATCAGCGACCTGCGCGCGATCCCGTGGGTGTTCGCCTGGGCGCAGAGCCGCGCGGGGCTGCCCGGCTGGTACGGGCTGGGCTCCGCGCTGGCCGGCTGGGCGGGCGAGGACGCGGCCCGCTGGCAGACCCTCGCCGCGATGTATCGCGGCTGGCCCTTCTTCCACGTGCTGATCGACAACGCGCAGGTGTCGATGCGCCAGGCGGACATGACGATCGCCGAGGTCTACGCCGGGCTGACGGATGCGGAGACGCGCGCGGCGATCTTCCCGCGCATCCTGGCGGAATATCGGCGGACCGAGGCCGCGCTGCTCCGGGTGACGGGCCAGCGCGATCTGCTGGACAACGAGGCCTGGCTACAGCGCTCCATCCATCTGCGCAACCCCTATATCGACCCGATGAACTATATCCAGGTTGCGCTGCTGCGCCGCTGGCGCGAGGCGACGGGGATGGAAGCCGAGGCCCTGCGCGAGAGCGTGCTGCTCAGCGTGAACGGCGTGGCCGCGGGGCTGCGCGCGACCGGGTGAGGCCGCGCTCACTCCTCCGCCAGATGTCGGGGCAGCCAGGCCAGCGCGGCCACGGCCAGCAGCCATAGCGCGGCCAGCGCCGCGCCGATGAAGAAGGCCTGGATATTGCGCAGGCCCAGCGCGCCGAAGCCGACCGTCGGCCGCAGCAGCCCGGACAGGGCGGTCGCCACCGCGCCCGCGTTCCACAGCCCGTGCAACGTCATGCTCGCCAGGGCCAGCCCCGCGCCCCGCAGCAGCCGTCGTTCGCTGATGGCCGCCTGCCAGCCCAGCCCGAACAGGCCGGAGGCGAGACAGTGCATGGCCGCGGCGCCCGCGCGTACGAGCATGGCCCCGGCCCAGCCCGTCGGCTCGGCCAGGCCGATCGCGCCGTTGAAGATCCCCTCGACCATGGCGAAGCCGGCGCCCGCGGCCGCGCCGAGCAGGAAGCCGTCCAGTCGCGTCGGGCGACGCCCCAGCATGGCGACGATGGGCACCGCGAGCGACTTGGCCAGCTCCTCGACCAGCGGCACGAAGCCGCTGGCGAACAGCAACAGGCCGAACACGACCAGGGGCGATGTCAGCGCCTCCAGGGAGGACGGGTCGAACGAGCCGCCGCCCCGCTCGATCTCTGCGGCCCACGCCTCCCACTGCGCGAGCAGGTCGGGCCGGGCGACCGACAGGGCGACCATAATAACCACAACCAAAAACACCAGCGCAAAGACCTCCACGAAGACGCCGAGCCCGACGCCGCCCAGCCCGCCCCAGGCCAGACTGCCCCAGGTCGAGCGCGCGGCCGCGACGCGGCCGCGGCGCAGCACGGCGGATGCGAGCGCCAGGTAGCAGAGCGGCGGGATAGTCGCGGCCAGCACATGCAGCGCGGGCACGAAAAAGCCGATCTCGCCCGAGACGAACCACTGCCCGATGGAGACCACCAGCGCAAACGCCAACAGCCACCAGCCCCAGCGCGGCATGGCGAAGCGCGGCCCCGGCCGCCCGCTCAGCGCGCCGCCGGCCTGCCATGTCAGCAGCGCGCCCAGCCCCAGACCCACGGCTGCGATGGCAAAGCCGACGGTGCTGGTGAGCAGGTCGAAGGCGGACAGGCCGCCCGCGATCAGGATCGCCAGCAGCATGAGCGCGCCGGCGGCCAGCCCGCTGAAGATCGCGGCCGCCCCGATAACCAGCGCCAGGATCAGGATTGCCTTTCGCATGACCACCTCACAGGATGCTGTAGAGCCTTGAAACCGACCCGAGAATTGCCGGGCGCCCGGCCTCATCATTCGCTGCCTGCCGCGCGTCTCTGATTCCTGCCGCCCAGCAGCCGCTGCAAGATCACCTGTGCGGCGGCCTTGTCGAGCGGCTGGTTGTTGTTGCCGCACTTGGGGCTTTGCACGCAGCTCGGACAGCCGTCCGTACACGCGCAGCCGTCGATGACATCCAGCGCGGCGGCCCAGAGCTGCGGCAGCAGGTCGAAGCCCTTTTCCGCGATCCCCACGCCGCCGGGGAAGCCGTCGTAGATGAAGATCTGCGCCTGCTCCGTGTCGGGGTGCCGCGGGGTGCTCAGCCCGCCGATGTCCCAACGGTCGCACATCGCAAAGAGCGGCAGGATGCCGATGGCCGCGTGCTCCACCGCATGGATGCCGCCGAGCGGGTCCAGCCCGCGGGCCGCCAGCAGCGCGGGCAGGTCGTCGGGCAGGTCGAACCAGAGGGCCACCGTCTCGTACTCGCTCACCGGCATCTCCAGCGGCTCCTCATCCAGCACGGCCTCGCTGAACTGCTGTAGCCGGCGAAAGCCGATCACCTGGCTGCGCACCCGCACCCGGCCCAGATAGGCCGTGGTCGTCGGCAGGATCCGGTGGCGCAGCGAGCGCACGATCCGCACGTCGTTGACCTCGCGCGGCTGCGTGTAATAATCCGCGCTGACCGGCCGGACGATGGCGTGGCGCAGCTCGGCGTTGTACTCCGTGACCTGATACGACTCGCCCTGGTGCAGATAGATGGCGCCCGGATGGACGCGCTGCGGCGCGGTGCTCGCGCTCAACTCCTCGATCATGCGAAAGTTGTTCGACGCGTCCAGCACCGCGAAGCGGTCGCCCTCCGCATCGCGCAGCGACACGCCCTGCGCCGGGTAATCGCTCTGCGTGTACACCCACCGTTCGCCCGTGTAGCGCAGCGTGCCGTCGTTCTCCAGCGCGATCATCGCATCGACGAAGCCCGGCCCGAAGAGCTTCTCGTCGTCCGACAGCGCGGTGACGGACGACGCGGCCGGATCCGCCGCGACGCGCAGCGGCGCTTCGTGCGCGGCGCACGGCAGATGGCGCTGGAGGATGTAGACGTTGTCGGGGTCGAGCAGCGCGTTCTCCTGCGGCCTGCCCAGGAGCTGGTCGGGATGGCGCATGTAATACTGATCCAGCGGGTTATCCAGCCCGACCAGCGTCGCGAGCGCGGGCTCGACGCCCCGGCCCGCGCGGCCGGCCTGCTGCCACAGGCTGGCGATGGTCCCCGGATACCCGACGAGGATCGCGGCGTCCAGCCCGCCCACGTCGATCCCCAGCTCCAGCGCGGAGGTCGCCACGACGCCGATGAGCTGGCCGCCGAACAGCGCGCGCTCGATCGCGCGGCGCTCGTCCTTCATGTAGCCCGCCCGATACGCCGCGATCCGCTCGACCAGGCCGGGTCGGCCGCGCTGCAACTGCTGGCGCGCATAGCGCAGCAGCAGCTCCGCCACGACGCGCGCCCGCGCAAAGGCGATGGTGCGCACGCCGTCCGCGACGAGCGCGGTGAACAGCTCGCTGGCCTCGTGGTTTGCGCTCCGCCGCGCGGTGCGCGTCCGGTCGATAAAGGGCGGGTTCCACAGCGCAAACGTGCGCGGGCCGTGCGGCGAGCCGTCGTCGTTGATGACCTGGCCGCGCAGGCCGGTGAGCAGCTCGAAGTGCTCCGCGGGGTTGGCGATGGTGGCCGAGGCCGCGATGAAGACCGGCGCGGCCTTGCCCTGATAGAGCGCGCACACCCGCCGAAGCCGCCGCAGCACGCACGCGACCTGCGAGCCGAAGACCCCGCGGTAGGAGTGGGCCTCGTCGATCACGACGTAGCGCAGATGGCGGAAGAACTCGGCCCACAGTGGATGGTTGGGCAGGATGCCCGCGTGCAGCATGTCGGGGTTGGTCAGCAGGATGCGCGCCGACTTGCGCAGCCGGCCGCGCGCGCCCTGCGGCGTGTCGCCGTCATAGGTCACGGCCAGCGGGTTGACGATGCCCGGCCCCGCGGCCTTGAGCAGCGCGTTGAGCTTGCCGAGCTGATCCTGCGCCAGCGCCTTGGTCGGGTAGAGATAGAGGCCGCGCGCCAGCGGGTCGCGCGCCAGCGCCTCCAGCACCGGAACATTGAAACAGAGGGTCTTGCCGCTGGCCGTGGATGTGGCGACGACGAGGTGCTGCCCCGCGCGCGCCGCGTTGATGGCCTCGGCCTGGTGCGTGTAGAGCTGCGCTGCGCCCGCGGCCTCGAGCGCGGCGCGCACCGGCCGGCTCAACGGCTCG
>MWBF01000187.1 GCA_002068935.1 Chloroflexi bacterium ADurb.Bin325 | reverse complement strand
GAGCGAGCCGATCGCAGGCCGCGTCTTTCTGCCCGTGGATGGTCGGGCCGTGCCCGTGTCGTCCGGCTGGCAGCGCGTGACGCCCGTCGCGGGGGAGGTCTGGGCCTGCCGCATGGCGCAGCAGGAGCCGGGCAAGGACATGACCGACGACCCGGTGGTGACGTGCCGGCGCGTGGGCGCGGGCGCGGTGATCGCGGTGCACGGGCCGCTCTTCAACGACTACTATCTGGGGCATTACCCCATGCTGCGCCGGTTTATCGCGGGGCTGGTCGAGCGCGCGGGCCTGCCCTGGCAGGTGACGCTCGACGCGCCCGCGCGGCTGGAGCTGGTGCAGCGCCGCCGCGGGGCAGACCTGGTGCTCAACCTCATCAACCGGGGCGCGGGCGAGGCGCTCTCCCCGCAGCGGGTGATCGTCGAGGAGCTGCCGCCGGTCATGGATGTGACCCTGCGCGTCAGCCGCGCCGCGGCCCCGCAGTCCGTCGTCACGATCCCGGCCGACCCCGCGGCGACCTGGCGGCATGCGGACGGCGTGCTCGAAATTCGCGTGCCGCGGGTGGATGTCCACACGGCGATCGTGGTGAAGTAAGGACAGGAGGTCGCATATGCGCCTGGGCGTTTCCGGCGGCCCGGTCACACGGGACACCGCAGAAGTCAACGAAAGGCTCGCCGCGCGCATCGCGGGCATGGGCTTTACGGGCGTCGTCACGCACTTTCTCGGCGACGCGGCGACGTTCCCCGCGGCCGAGCTGCGCCGCGTGCGCGATGTGCTGGCGGATCAGGGCATCCGCATCGTCCAGTCCTGGGGCTGGCATCAGCCGCTGGTCGCGCCGGACGAGACGGTGCGCCGCGGCGCAGCGCAGACCCTGCGCCATGCGGTGCGCGTGGCCGCGGATCTGGGCGCCGGGATGGTGTTGACCGGGCCGGGCAGCCTGAACCCGCGCGGCTCGTGGTGGCCGCACCCGGACAACCATGCGCCGACGACCGAGGATGCGCTGGTGCGCACCCTCCAGGAGACGCTGCCCGCGTGCGAGACGCACGGGGTGCCCATCTGCCTGGAATGCCACGTGACGAGCGTGCTGGACAGCCCGGCGCGCGTCCGCCGCGTCATCGAGCGGGTCGGCTCGCCGTGGATCAAGGCCAACTTCGACGCGGTCAACTTCATCCCCGACATCCGGACCGCGTTCGACAACCGCCGGCTGTTGGACGAGCTGTTCGACCAGCTTGGCCCGCACTTTGCGGCCGCGCACCTGAAGGATGTCTATGTCGAGGATCGCCACGTCGTCCACATCAGCGAGACCGTGCCCGGCGACGGCCTCCTCGACTGGGAGCGCACGCTGGCCGGCTTCGAGGCGCTGCTGCCGGACGGCTACGCCATCGTCGAGCACCTGCCGGAGAGCCTGGTCCCCCGCGCCGCGCAGTTCGTGCGCGAGAAGGCCGCGCAGCTCGGCATCGCCATCCGTACTTGATGATTTGAGCCACAGAGGACTCAGAGGACACAGAGGAGATGAGAAACGAGTAACGAGTCAATCTTGTGGTCTTGTGGTCCTCTATGTTCTCTGGGCTCTCTGTGGCAAGAAAGGCATACCAATGGAGCTTCAAGGCAAGACGATACTGATCACGGGCGGCGCGCAGGGCATCGGCGCGGCGACCGCACGCCTGTGCGCCGCGCGCGGCGCACAGGTGGAGATCGTGGATCTCAACCGCGAAGCCGGCGAGCAGGTCGCCGCGCAGATCTGCGCGACGGGCGGCCGGGCGCGGTTCGAGCCGGTGGATGTCGCGGATGAGACCCAGGTGCGCGTGTTGATGGCCGGGATCGGCCAGCGATACGGCAAGCTCGACGTGCTGATCTGCGCGGCGGGCGTGCTGAAGGGCGCATTCTTGCAGCCGGAGGAGCTGGGCCTCGACGAGTTCCTGTCGGTGATCGACATCAACGTGAAGGGCACGTTCCTCTGCGCAAAATATGCGACGCCGCTGCTGGCCGCGGGCGGCCGCGGCGCGATGCTCCTGATCGCATCGGGCGCGGGCGTCAGCGGGCCCAGCTCGTCGCTGGCCTACGGGACGAGCAAGGGCGGCGTCAACGGGCTGGGGATGACGCTGGCCGCGCGGCTGGCCCCGCGCGGGGTGCGCGTCAACGTAGTCTGTCCCGGCGAGATCGTGACCGCGATGAAGCTCAGCGTGGTCGCGGCCCAGGCCGTGCGCGAGGGCCGCGACCCGGAGATCGCGGTGGCGCGGGCGCGGCAGGAGATGGGCAGCCCGGACGGGATCGCGCGCGTGCTGGCCTTCCTGGCGAGCGACGACGCGGACTACGTGCGCGGGACGCTGTTCACGCGGTAGGCGCGTCCCCCGGCGCGGGCGCATTTGCGTCCAGCAGGCCCGCGGCGCGCAGGTCGGCCCACAGCGCGGCCGGGATGGGGTGGGCCAGCGCGGTGAGGTTGGCGTCCACCTCCGCGGGCTGCTGCATGCCGACCACGAGCGACGTCACGGCGGGGTGGCCCAGCGGAAACTGGAGCGCGGCCGCGCTGAGCGGGACGCCGTGCTCCGCGCAGATGGCCTCGATGCGGCGCACGCGCTCCAGGATCTCCGGCGACGCCTCGCGGTACTCGTAGCGCGCGCCGGGGATCGCGCCGGTCGCCAGGATGCCCGTCGCATAGACCGCGCCCAGCAGCACCGCGATCCCCCGCTGCTGGCACAGCTCCAGGAAGGGCAGCGCCTCCTGCTCCAGCAGGTGGTAGCGCCCGGCCAGCAGGAGGCAGTCGAAATCCGCGTTGCGCGCAAAGGCCATCAGCGTGCGCCAGCGGTTCATCATGCCGACGCCGATGGCCCGCAGCGCGCCCTGGTCGCGCAGCTCGGCGAGCACGGGATAGACGATGTCCAGCGCCTCACGATAGTGCGTCTCGGGGTCGTGGATCAGCGCGATGTCGATCCGGTCGAGGCGCAGCCGCTCCAGGCTGCCCTCCAGGCTGCGCAGCACGCCGTCGCGGCTGTAGTCGGGCTGGACGCGCGCCATCCGGCTGACCACCTTCGTCTCCAGCACGAACCGCTCGCGCGGCAGCCCGGCCAGCGCCAGGCCGAGCCGCCGCTCGCTCGTCCCCTCGCCGTACGAGGGCGCGGTATCGAAGAGCGCGACGCCCGCCTCGAACGCGTGCCGGATCGTCTCGACGGCCTGGGCGTCGGAATCGACGCTGTTGAGATAGCTCAGCGTGCCGAGGGGCGCCGTGCCGAAGCTCAGCGCGGGGACGGTCAGGCCGGTGCGGCCGATGGGGCGGCGGACAAGCGAACGCGGGTCGGACATGGCGAACCTCAGGGCGATGATGGCGCAGCCGCGCTGTCTTGTTCTGGCTGGGCCAGGACGCGGCCGGCGACAACGGCGCGGCGGACTATAGCACAGCGGGCTCATTTCGCCCAAAGTCGCGGCCTGGTTATAATTTCGGCGGAGGTGAGCCATGCCATTTACATTGGCCGATGTGGACGCGGCGCTGAGACAGCTCGACGCGGTGCAACTGGAGGCCCTGCAACTGATCGACGCCGCGACGCTGGCGGGACAATACTACCCGCAGCTCGACCCGGCCCAGCCTGTCCTGTTGCTGGCCGCGGTCGCTCCCGACCTGCCCCGGCTGACGGATGTCCTGTCGCAGGCGTATCCGCCCGACCATCCCGCCGTGCTGCTGGCCGACGGGCAGCGTCGGACGACCACGCTGGCCGCGCTGGCGGACGCGCCGCACGACCCCTTCCTGGGCGTCTTTCTGCCCCCGCGCGAGATGGCCGCGACATATGAGGCGTTGCAGAACATCGCGGCGCGGCTGCGCGCGCCGGACGGCTGCCCGTGGGATCGCGCGCTGACCTGGGAGAAGTTGCGCGCCTCGCTGTTGGAGGAGACCTACGAGCTGCTGGCCGCGCTGGACAGCGGCGACCGGCGGAAGGTGCTGGAGGAGCAGGGGGATCTGCTGCTCCAGGTCGCGCTCCAGGCGCAGATCGCTGCGGAGGAGGGCCTGTTTCGCCTGCCGGACGTGGTCGATCGGATCGTCGAGAAGCTCATCCGTCGCCATCCGCACGTGTTCGGCGACGATGTCGTGAACAGCACGGACGAGGTGCTGGCGAACTGGGAGGCGATCAAGGCCGCGGAGCGCGCGCAGAACGGCGAGAAACAGCGTTCGCCGCTTGCGGGCGTCCCGGCCGGGCTGCCCGCGCTTGCGCAGGCCGAGGCCTATCTGGATCGCATGTCGCGGCTCCGCCCGCACGCAGCCCAGGCCGCGCCCTGGGCCGCGCTGGCTGCGCTTGCGCCCGACGCGGAGGCGACGCCGGAGGTCCTGGGCGAGGCGCTCTTCGGCCTCGTCGAGTGGGCGCTCGCGCGCGGCCTCGAGGCGGAGAGCGCGCTGCGCACGGCCAACGCGCGCTTTGCAGCCCGGGTCGCCGCGGAAAATTGGGGATAGGAGAACGGCCAGAATGTGGTAAACTACCCCTTATCCTGATGAGGCGAGATGCTGAGATGATCTATGGTTTTACCGGCAAGATCCTGTACGTCGACCTGACGGCCGGCAGGCTCCATACTGAGACGATCGACGAGACGGCCTACCGCCTCTATCCGGGCGGCCGCGCGCTGGCCGCGTATCTGTTGCTCAAACACATGCCCGCGGGCGTGGATCCGCTGGGCCCGGACAACGTCCTGATCCTGGCGAACGGGCTGCTCACGGGCGCGCCCTTCTCCACCGCCACCCGCTTCACCGCGGCCGCGCGCTCCCCGCTGACCGGCGCGTATGGCGAGTCGGAGGCGGGCGGCTTCTGGGGGCCGGAGCTCAAGATGGCCGGCTGGGAGGCCATCGTCGTGACCGGGCAGGCCGCGACGCCGGTCTATCTGTCCATCCAGGACGACCGGGCCGAGCTGCGCGATGCGCGCCATCTGTGGGGCCGTGAGCCGGAGGAGGCCCAGGCGATCATCCGCGACGAGCTGGGCGACAAGCTGACCCGCATCTTGCAGATCGGGCTGGGCGGCGAGAACCTCGTCCGCTTCGCCGCGCTGACCAACGAGCTGCGCCACTTCAACGGGCGGACGGGCATGGGCGCGGTGATGGGCTCGAAGCGGCTGAAGGCCGTCGCGGTGCGCGGGTCGAACCGCTATCTGGGGATCGCGCGCGACCCGCAGAGCATCGCCGACCTCGGCAAGCGGCTGGCGAAGCGGGTCAAACAGCACCCGCAGAGCTGGGATCTGCAGGACAAGGGCACGCCGGGCCTGACCGCCGGCCTGAACACCGCGGGCATCCTGCCCACGCGCAACTTCCACACCGGCGAGTTCGAGGGGGTGGACAACCTGCGCTGGGAGGCGTATGAGCAGGAGATCCTGACCGCGCGGCGCAGTTGCTATGCGTGCGCGGTGCGCTGCAAGCGCGAGGTCACGGTGAACGACCGTTACCAGGTCAGCAGCGAGTACGGCGGGCCGGAGTACGAGGCAGTGGCCGGGTTCGGCTCGAACTGCATGGTGGACGATCTGCAAGCCGTCGCCAAGGCGAACGAGCTGTGCAACCGCTACACGCTGGACGCCATCTCGACCAGCTCGGCGATCGCCTTTGCGATGGAGTGTTTCGAGCACGAGCTGATCGGGCCGGACGAGACCGGCGGGCTGGAGCTGCGGTTCGGCAACGCGGAGGCGATGGTGCGCTGCGTGGAGATGATCGCGCGGCGCGAGCACATCGGCAACCTGCTGGCCGAGGGCACGCGGCGGGCCGCGGAGGTCATCGGCGACGACGCGCCCTACTTTGCCATGCAGATCAAGGGCCAGGAGCTGCCGATGCACGACCCGCGAGGCAAGGTGGGCCTGGGGCTGGGCTATGCCGTGTCGGAGACGGGCGCGGATCACCTCACCGCGTTCCACGATCCGATGGTGGCGAACCCGGAGTCGCTCAGCTTTAAGGGCGCGATCCCGCTGGGCGTCCGCGAGGCGCTGCCCCCGCGCGACCTGAGCCGCAAGAAGGTCGAGCTTTATGCGCTGCTCGAAAACTGGAGCAGCATGGAGCGCGCCGTGGGGCTGTGCTACTTCGGCCCTACGCCCCGGTCGTTTATCGCGGTCGATGAGGTGGTGGACGCCGTCCGCGCGGCGACCGGGTGGGATGTGACGGTCGAGGAGTTGTTGCGGATCGGCGAGCGCGCGACCAACCTGGCGCGCATCTTCAACGTGCGCGAGGGGCTGAGCCGCGCGGACGACACGCTGCCCCAGCGCCTGTTCGAGCCGCTGGAGAGCGGCGCGCTGGCAGGCGTGGCATACCCGAAGGACGACTTCGCCCGCGCGCTGACCGAGCTCTACGAGGTCAAGGGCTGGGATCCGCAGACCACGATGCCGACGCGCGAGAAGCTGGCCGCGCTGGGCATCGAGTGGGCCGCGGATCTGGCCGGGTAGGCGACGGGCCGCGCGGTCGCCGGGCAGCGAGCCGACTATGCAAGTTCATCTCGGCGGGCATCTGAGCTTCTATGACGCGGAGCGGCGGTCGTGGGTCGAATGGCCCGACGCGGCCCCGCTGACGCTGCGCGGCCTGGCCGAGCGGCTGGGCCTGCCCGCGGGCGAGATCGCGTTCGTCGCGGTCAACCGTCGGCTGGCGGCGCTCGACGACCTTGCGCGGCCCGGCGACCGGGTGGAGTTCTTCCCGCCGATGGGCGGGGGATAGGTTGCGAAGCTCATCTCACGCAAAGACGCAAAGTGCGCAAAGTCACTGAATTATGATTCTTTGCGCCTTTGCGTGAGCTATCGTACGGAAGGAAGGCCACAGGTGACGACTTATCGGCTGCCATACGGCAAACGCGAACTGACATTCAGCCTGCCGGAGCGGGCGGGCTGGGCCGTCGAGATGTTGGCCCCGCGCGAGACGCCCGCGGCGGCCGATCCCGCGGCCGCGGTCGAGGCTGCGCTGGCCGGCGCGCCCCTGCCGGACAAGGCCGGCCCGGTCGTGATCGCGGTCAACGATAAGACCCGGCCCGTGCCCCATGCGCTCCTGCTGCCGCCGCTGCTGCGCCGGCTGGAGGCGCGCGGGGTCGCGCCCGAGGAGATCACGCTGCTGATCGCCACCGGCACGCACGTCCCGATGCGGCCGGAGGAGTTCCCCCTCATCCTGCCGCCAGAGGTCATCGCGCGCTATCCGGTCGTCAGCCACGACAGCCGCGCGGACGAGCAGATGGTCTATATGGGCGAGACCGCGCGCGGCACGGCGGTGCGCGTCAACCGCCGCTGGC
>MWBF01000186.1 GCA_002068935.1 Chloroflexi bacterium ADurb.Bin325 | reverse complement strand
CCCGCCGTTGGAGCCGCCTCCGCGCGGCTGGCCTGCCGTCGGCGCGTTGCTCTGACGCGGGGCGCGCGCGTCCTGTGGTTTCGTCTGATCGCCCTTCGGATTGCCTTTTGCCATATTGATACCTCCTGAGGCCGGCACAGGCCAGGGAGCCGCGACGGCGCCCGCGCGGAGGCGATGTAGTCAGATCGTTCAGCGTCCCAGGATCGCGCCTGATGACGTTGCGGCAGCCGGGCAGGGCGTCGCCTGCGCAGGTGCGCCAGACAGGTCAACCCGAACGACCACCGTTTTGAGAGGCGTGGAGCGAGGAGATTGTGAGGAAGGGGTGTATGAGCATGGGCGGCACGGGCTGCCCCTCGAATGCATCCCTACTTCATGTTCTCGACCTCGCATCGCTCCGGCCCCGATGCCGCGACATACATCTGTCCGCAGTGGGCCATTGGCTCCGGCCATGTGGCCAGCATGAGAAAACTCCTGTCACCGATTTTCTATGGCTTCTGGCAGCGTCGCGGCATAGGCCCGCAACTCCGCCAGGTTCTCCGTGCTCAAGGTCGTCTTGAGCGCGGCGCCGAGCCGCTGGCCCTGGAGGGCTTGTTCCCAACAGGGCCGCGCTCGACAGAGATAGGCTCCCCGGCCGGCCAGCTTGCCGGTCGGGTCGATGCGCACCGTCTCATCCGGTGTGCGCACGATGCGGATCAGTTCACGCTTCGCACGTTCCTGGCGACATACGACGCAGGTGCGCACCGGCACGTGCTTGGGCCGGGGCCCCTTAGCCTTCAACTTTAGTAGTCCTCGAATTCGCCCCAGCCGCCGCGCGTTGGCTTGCGCTTCTTGCGCGCCACCACGGCGCCGATGTTTTCGTCGAACACGAGCTCGCGCTTCTTGGCCGCCTTTTTGCTGCGCTTGGCCGGCTTCTTTGCGTCGTCGCCTTCCTCGCCCTCGTCGCCTTCTTCGTAGTCGCCCATCTCGTATTCGGCCGCGTAGTCGCCGTCGGCAAACTCCTCCACGGCCTCGATCGGCGTCTCGACCGCTTCGACGGCCGCCTCAACCTTGTCGACAACCGGCTCGGCCTCCGCAACCTCGGCCGGCGCGGCGATCTCTTCAACAACGGGCAGCTCGGTGATCTCGGTCTCGTCCTTCTGCGCCTCGACATCGGCCAGCATCTTTGCGGCCTGTTCCAGCGTCATCGCGGTCTTGTCGCGCTCGCGCAGCAGCCACTCAGCGCGGCTCAGCAGATCGTCGGAGCCGGGCAGCGCGGCGGCCTTCTGCTCCAGCGACCGCTGCTTCATCACCTGAAGCTGCTGGCGCTTGATCTCCGCCAGGCCCTCGGTGGCGGCCTCGGTCTCGCTCTTGATGTCGATGCGCCAGCCGGTCAGCTTGGCGGCCAGCCGCGCATTCTGGCCCTCCTTGCCGATGGCAAGCGAGAGCTGGCGGTCGGGGACCACGACGATCGCGGTGCGCACGTCGCCGTCTTCCAGCAGGATGGTGTCGCTCGGCCGGGCGGGGCTGAGCGCGTTGCTGATGAACTGGCGGACGTCGTTCGACCACTCGACCACGTCGATCTTTTCGCCCATCAGCTCGTCGACGATGTTCTGGATGCGCGTCCCGCGCAGGCCGACGCACGAGCCGACCGGGTCCACGCCCGGCTGGCTGGCGGCCACCGCGACCTTGGAGCGCTGGCCCGGCTCGCGCGCGATGCTCCGGATCTCGACGGTTCCGCTGTAGATCTCCGGGATCTCGCGTTCGAGCAGGCGGCGCAGCATGTTGCGGTGCGTGCGCGACAGGCGGATCTGCGGGCCGCGCGTGCCCTTGCCGACCTCGGCCAGCAGCGTGCGCACGTTCTGGCCGATGCGATACCGGTCGTTCGGCAGCTGATCCTCGGCCGCGAGGATGCCTTCCGCCTTCTTGCCCAGCGTGATCGTCACCTGGTTGGTGCGGTAGTCGATCGCCTGCACGGAGCCGGTGATCAGCTCGCCCTCGCGCTGATGGAAATGATCGTAGAGCGCGTCGCGCTCGGCCTCGTGGATGCGCTGCAGGATGACCTGTTTGGCGGTCTGCGCGGCGATGCGGCCGAAGTTGCCCGGCTCACGCGGATCCAGGATCGTGCCGCCAAGCTCAGCCTGCGTGATCCGGGCCAGCGCCTCCTTCAGCCCGATCTCTACGCTGGGATCCTGCACGGTCTCGACCACCGTCTTCTCGCAGAAGACGCGCAGATCCCCGGTCAGCGAGTCGATCTGGACCTGCACGACCGCGTTATTGTTTGCGTAGTTCCGCCGGTAGGCATGAACCAGGGCCTCCTCGATGGCTCCCAGGATCACATCGCGCGGCAAATCCTTCTCGGCGCAGATCTGGTTGATAGCCATGATGAGCTCGTTTCTCATCCCGTACGTCACTCCTGTTGCATCCTGTATTGCTGGCCCCGGATAACAAAGGAAGTGGGGGTGTCCCCACTTCCTCGAAATCACGGTGCTTGAAGGCTAACAATGAGCCAAGCTTACCATAGTCCGCGCGGAAATGCAAGTTAAGGTTTTGGGCGATTCAGCAGCCGTCCAAAAAGCTCTCCGGCGACTGCCACGGCCACCGTTACCAGGTCCGCCTTCGCAGACTACGATACGAAAGTCCGCAGGGACCTGGTAACGGTGGCAGCGATTTTAACCGCCAGGAACGGGCTTTTTAAACAGCCTCTCAGCAGCACGGACGAGGCCGAACAGCTAGTTCAGCTCGAACTGGCCCGTGTACAACTGGTAGTAGCGGCCGTGTTGGAGCAGCAGGTCGTCGTGATCGCCCCGCTCGATGATCTGGCCGCCCTCGATCACGATGATGGCGTTGGAGTTGCGGACGGTCGAGAGCCGGTGCGCGATGACGAACACCGTGCGATCCTTCATCAGCGCGTCCATGCCCAGCTCGATGAGCCGCTCCGTGCGCGTGTCGATGGAGCTGGTCGCCTCGTCCAGGATCATGACCGGCGGGTCGGAGACCGCGGTGCGCGCGATCGCGAGCAACTGGCGCTGGCCCTGCGAGAGGTTTGCGCCGTCGCCGGTGATGATGGTCTGATACCCCTGGGGCAGGCGGCGGATGAACGAGTGCGCGTTGGCGCTCACCGCGGCCTGGATGCACTCTTCGTCGGTGGCGTCCAGCCGGCCGTAGCGGATGTTGTCCATCACCGTGCCGGTGAACAGGTGCGTATCTTGCAGCACGATGCCGATCGAGTTGCGCAGACAGTCCTTGCGGATCTGCCGGATGTCGATGCCGTCGAACGTGATGCTGCCTTCCTGGATCTCGTAAAAGCGGTTGAGCAGGTTCGTGATGGTGGTCTTGCCCGCGCCGGTGGAGCCGACGAAGGCGATCTTCTGGCCCGGCTTGGCGTAGAGCGAGACGTCGTGCAGCACGACCTGGCCCGGCTCGTAGCCGAACGTGACATTGTGGAGGAGCACATCCCCGCGCAGTTCGACGTATTCGACCGTGCCGTCGGGCTGCGGCACCTGCCAGGCCCAGTGCGTGGGGCGGCTGCCGTTGCGGTTGACCTCGATGCTGCCGTCCGCATGCTTCGTCGTCCCGACGATCACGACCTGGCCTTCGTCCACCTCGGACGGCTCATCCATCACCTCGAAGACCCGCTCGGCGCCCGCGAGCGCGGACATCACCGCGTTGAACTGATTGGCGGTCTGCTGGATCGGGAAGCCGACCTGGCGGGCGTACTGCAAGAAGGCGGCCAGGGAGCCGATGTCGAAGCGGCCGACCACGGACAGAAGCCCGCCGACCATCGCGGCCGCGGCGTAGGAGATATTGTTGAGGTTGCCCATGACCGGAAACATCACGGATGCGTAGAAGTTGGCGTCGGTGGCGGCCACGCGGTAGGTCTCGTTGCGCTCCTTGAAGCCCGCGATCGCCGGTCGCTCGTGGTTGAAGACCTTGACGACCTTCAGCCCCTCCACCATCTCCTCGATGTAGCCGTTGACGACGCCCAGGTTGCGCTGCTGGGCCAGGAAGTTCTCGCGGATCCGGCCCGTCAGGCCGCGCATGACGAGGACCATGACGCCGATCACGGTCCCGGTCACGAGCGAGAGGGTCGGGCTGAGCACGATCATCATGGTGGCCGCGCCGACGAAGGTCACCGAACTGGAGATGAGTTGCACCAGGCTCTGTTCCAGCGCCATCTGCAGGGTATCCACATCGTTGGTGTAGCGGCTCATCAGCTCGCCGTGGGTGTGGCTGTCGAAATAGCGCAGCGGCAGGCTCTGCATCTTGGCAAACAGGTCGCGGCGCATCGTGTTCGTCGTGCGCTGGGCCACCTGGACCATGATGCGCTGCTGGCCGTAAGTGGCGACGGTGCCGACCAGATAGATCACGCCCAGGATCGCCAACGCGCGGAGGAGCCCGCTGAAGTTGCCCGGCAGGATGTAATCGTTGATGAGCGGCTTCAGGAAGTAGTTGCCGGCGAGGCTGCTACCCGTGCTGACCAGCATCAGAAAGAGCACGAACAGGATCAGCAGGCTGCGCCGCCTGAGATAGCCCAGCAGGCGGGCGATGACCTTGCGCGCGTTCTTCGGCTTCTGGAAACTACCGCGGAAGCCGCCGGGGCCGCCGCCGGGGCCGCGCCCTGGCCCCGCCTGGGGCTGGCCGCCGCCGGCCGGCAACGTGGGTTTACGAGTGTTGTTGCGTGCTTCCGTCATTGCGCCAGCACCCCTTCCTGCTGCGATTGGTTGATTTCCTGGTAGATCGCGTTCGTCGCCAGCAGCGTGCGATGGTCGCCCATGCCCACGATCTTGCCGTCGTCGAGCACGATGATCTTGTCGGCCTCGCGCACCGAGCTGAGCCGCTGCGCGATGATGAAGACCGTCGTCTGGGCCAGGTTGTGATAGAAGGATTCCCGGATGTGGGCTTCGGTGGCGGAGTCCACCGCGCTGGTGCTGTCGTCCAGGATCAGGATCTTCGGGTTTTTGACCATGGCGCGGGCGATGGTGAGGCGCTGCTTCTGTCCGCCGGACAGGTTCACGCCGCCCTGCCCCAACTGCGTGTCGTAGCCGTCGGGGAAGGACATGATGAAGTTGTGCGCCTGTGCATCGCGCGCCGCGGTCTCGAGATCCGCCTGCGTGGCGTCGTCCCGGCCCCACATGAGGTTCTCGCGGATCGTGCCGGAGAAGAGCGTGTTCTGTTGCAGCACCATGCCGATGCCCGCGCGCAGATCCTCCAGCGCGTAGTCGCGCACGTCGATGTCATCGACCAGGACCGCGCCCTCGGTGACGTCGTAGAGCCGCGGGATGAGGTTGACCAGCGTGGACTTGCCGGTGCCGGTCCCGCCGATGACGCCGACCACCTCGCCGGGCTGGATGGTGAAGGTGATGTCTTTCAAGATGTCGTCGCCGGTGTCGGTGCGGCTGTACTTGAAGGCGACGTCGCGGAACTCGACCTTGCCGCGCGTGACATGCGGCCGCAGCGCCTCGGCCGGCAGATCCGCCGCGTCCGTCACGTCGATCGTCGTCTCCAGGACCTCCAGCACGCGCTCGCCGCTGGCCTTGGCGCGCGCGGACATCACGAAGACGAAGGAGACCATCATGATGCTGAACAGGATCTGCGTCACGTAGCTGATGAAGCTGATCAGCTCGCCCGCGCCGAGCGTGTTGCCGAAGACCATGTGCCCGCCCTGCCAGAGGATCACCAGCGTCGCGCTGTTCATGACCAGCATCATGAGCGGGAAGTTGAGGATGGCGATGCTGACCGCGGCGATGAACGCCTGGGTCAGGGCGTCGTTGTCCTTCTGGAACTTTCCGGCCTCGTAGTCGGCGCGGACGAACGCCTTGACGACCCGCTGGCCGATGAGGTTCTCCTGCAACGTGCTGTTGATGGCGTCGATGCGCTCCTGCACGATGGCGAAGCGCCGGGTGGCCGTCCGCAGGATCAGCCCGACACCGATCGCCAGGACCGGGAGCGCGATGCCCAGCACGATGGAAAGCTCCGCATTGATGTTGTAGGCCAGGATGAAGGCGATGATGAGCATCAGCGGGGAGCGGAACAACATGCGCAACGCCATCATGAAGGTCATTTGCAGGTTGTTCACATCGTTGGTCAGCCGCGTCACCAGCGAGGCCGTGCTGAAGCGGTCGATGTTGGTGAATGAGAACTCCTGGACCTTGGTGAACAGCGCATCGCGCAGGTTTGCGCCGAAGCCCATGCTGCCGACGACCGAGAGCCGCATGAAGATCGTGCCCGAGATGATGCCGACGAGGGCCAGCAGGACCATGTAGATGCCGATCCGGACGATGAAGTTGACATCTCGCGTGGAGATGCCGATATCGACGATGCGCGACATGAGCAACGGCATGCTCAACTCGGCCAGCACGTCGATGAGGATGAAGACCGGCGTCAGGAAGACATATTTCCGGTATTGGCCTATGAAGGGGGCCAGCTTTTTGATCACGTTTGCTCCTTGGCGATAAGACGGGAATGCTGCACGCTGAGGGTTTGCTGGGTTGCCGGGGCGGCGACGACGTCGGGCTCGACCGCGCGGGATTGTTCGAGGTTGGCTTGCAGGCGGGCGAGGATCTCCCGGAACTGCTGTAGCTCGGCCGCGGACAATCCGTCGAGCATCAACTGGTCCAGCTCGGCAAAGGCGTTGTGGATCTGCGCGGTCACGGCGCGGCCCTTGTCTTGCAGGTAGACCCGCGAGATGCGCTCGTCGTTGTCATCGGCCTGCCGCGCCACGTAGTCCGCCTGTTCCATGCGCTTGATGACCTTGGTTGCTGCGGCGGGCGAGATCTTCAGCTTCTCGGCCACCTCCGAATGAGTGATGCCGTCCCGCTCGGAAAGGATCATCAGCAAGACGGCCTGGCCCCGATACAGGCCGATCTGTTCCATGAACTGATCGGCGCGGGTATGGTGCAGACGACAGACGTTTGCCAGAAGGCGGCCGATTCTCGGTTGTGTGAGAGAGTGCATTATTTCACCTGTATAAAGTTAGCCGGTTAACATTATAGCGAGGAGCGACAGGAATGCAAATCCGGGGATGCCCCAATATCGACGCGGGCTGCGCAGGAACGGCGGCTCGGAATGTCTCTAAAAGTCCGTTTAAAAAGCCCGGAACGGGCGGTTGAAACCACTGCCACGTTTACCAAGTCCCTGCGGACTTTCGTACCGTAGTCTGCGAAGGCAGACTTGGAATCTATTCGAAAATTGCTCTGGCCGGTCTCCGACCGAGCCAGGGGCACGGTCAGAGACCGGCCCCAGCGGGTTTTC
>MWBF01000185.1 GCA_002068935.1 Chloroflexi bacterium ADurb.Bin325 | reverse complement strand
GGCTGCAAGATCAACAGGCCGCGCAGTCGGGTTGAGGCTGTCCGAAAAATGCCCGCCTCGGCTCCCCCTCTCCTGACGTGCGAGCCGAAGGCTTGTACGTCAGGAGAGGGGGACGGGGGGTGAGGCAACGGCCGCCGCCGGCCTACTTGCGCCAGTAGTTGTTGGCCGCGGCGATGGTCTGGAAATTGATGGCAACGACCTGGGACGCCGCGGTCAGCGAATCCGCGTTCTCCGCATAGACCGGGCGCAGCCGCTTGCGCACCGCGTCGTCCGGCTGCGTGTATTTGACGGCGCGGCGGCTCAGGGTGATCGCCAGCTCGAAGCCGGCCTGGGGCGTCTCCGTGATCAGCGTGGTCAGCCATGTATCGGTGGTCATCGTCTGCTCCTGTTGAAAGTTGGGATGAAGCGTAGCCCTGTGTGCTAACGTTCACATTGTAGGCCCCGGCGTTGCGAATGTCAAGCGCGTTCGTCGCATTTCGGGCCGCCGGATGTGCGCACGGCCCGCTCTGGCCGGTCTCCGACCGAGCCAGGGGGCACGGTCAGAGACCGGCCCCAGCACTTTTGTGTCGCATTTCGGGCCGCCGGATGTGTGCACGGCCCGCTCTGGCCGGTCTCCGACCGAGCCAGGGGGCACGGTCAGAGACCGGCCCCAGCACTTTTGTGTCGCATTTCGGGCCGCCGGATGTGTGCACGGCCCGCTCTGGCCGGTCTCCGACCGAGCCAGGGGGCACGGTCAGAGACCGGCCCCAGCACTTTTGTGTCGCATTTCGGGCCGCCGGATGTGTGCACGGCCCGCTCTGGCCGGTCTCCGACCGAGCCAGGGGGCACGGTCAGAGACCGGCCCCAGCACTTTTGTGTCGCATTTCGGGCCGCCGGATGTGTGCACAATTACTTCACAAAATTCCCGGATCGTAGTACAATTCGGGCATGGGTGATTCTATCCTCGCCGCGGGCGCCTGGTGCTGGCACGACGCCTACTACGCCGGTCGCTGGTCGCTGCTGGATCAGCCGGCCGGGGCCAGGGCCGCGGGCCTGACCGCCATCGAATGCAACGACTTCATGTTGCCGCCCCCGCGCCTGAGCCGGGTGCGCCGGCCGCTGCTGGCCCTGCTGCCGGCCGCGCCGCCGGAGCTCTGGCGCTACAGCCGCGCGACCCTGCGCCGACTCCGGGCTGACGCCGAGGCCCGGGGCGTCTGCATCCTGGCCTGGGCGATCAACAGCGACCTTGCCGTGTCCGGCCGCGGCTGGCCGGCCCAGCAGCTCTATCTGCGCCGCGGGCTGGCCGCGGCCCGGCTGCTGGCCGCGCCCCTGCTGCGCGTCACGTTGGGCGGTAGCGGCGAGACCCCGCGCAGCCATGACGCGCTGATCGCGCGGCGGCTGGCCGCCCTGGTGCAGGCCAGCCCGGCCCCGGTCACCCTGGAGAACCACTGGGGGGTCAGCACGGACATCGCGCGCCACCTGGAGATCTTCGATGCCGCGGCCGCGGCCCTGCCGGACGCGTTGCGGCCGCGGCTCGGCTGCTGCTTCGACCCCGGCAACGTGCCCGAAGGCCCGGACCGGCCGCGCTGGTGGCGTGAGCTGGCCCGCCGCGCCAATCACTTCCATCTCAAGACCACCGCCTTCGACGCCGCGGGCGACGAAGCCCATCTGCCCCACGCCGAGATATTCGATCTGCTGGCTGAGGTCGGCTATCGCGGGCCGACGACCATCGAATACGCCGGCGACGGGGACCCGGTGGAGGGCCTGCGGCAGAGCGCGGCCCTGTTCGCGCGGCTGGCGCACGCGTAGCGTCGGCCCGCGTCCACCACAAGCCCGACCGAAAATGCTGGCGCCGGTCCCCGACCGGGCCAGGGAACACGGTCAGACCGGACAGGGCAGGTTCTTCGGCCGGGTGCTCAAGGAGCCAATCACATGAAACAAAAGCGACTTCTGATACTTCTCTGTGTCATCGTGCTGGCCGCGGTCTCCCTGGCCTGCGGGCTGGTCAACACCGTCGTGAACAAGGCGATCGGCGGCGGCGACAACATGCGCGCGGTCTCGCAACTGTGGAACGACGTGCCCACCATGGACGGCATGGGCGCGGCCCAGCAGATCCAGATGCCGATCTGGCTCAAGGCCATCACAGGCCCGATCCTGGACGGCATCCTGAAGGGGTCGGACGAGGGGAGCTCGGCCGGTCACTGGGACTGGACAGCCTTCACGCTGAAGGGCAAGACGCCCCAGGACGTGCAGGACTTCTACACGCCGGAGCGCATGGCCCAATCGGGCTGGCAGCAATCCGAGAGCGGCTGCACGGCCCTGGCCGACCAGGGCTCGCTGTGCATCTTCTCCAAGAAGGGGCAGGACGGCAAGACCACCGGCCTCGTCATCATCGCGGCCACCGACGACGACAAGAAGGAGATGTCCGTCTTCTTCCTGCGCGCCGAGGGCATCTCCGACTGAGGGCCGGGCGTCATGGGCGATGAACAATCCCTGGCGGCGGAGATCGAGCAACGGCTGGCAGCCGCGCTGTCAACTGTTGCGGGCGGCCAGGTCGCGCCGGCGATAGCCGCCGGCCTGGCCGCCTACGAGCAGGCCCGGTTGGACGGTCTCTGCGACGACGGCGCGTGGGAGTGCGCGCTGGAGGCCGCGCGCGGCGCGGCCCGCCGCCCGGCGCGCTGATCAGTCGAACGGCAGCTTCTTCCCCGGATTCAAGATATCGTGCGGGTCGAACAGCGCCTTGACGCCCGCCATATACGCCAGCGCATTGCCGTCCACGCCGCGCAGCATGTGGTCGCGCTTGAAGACGCCGATGCCGTGCTCGCCGCTGAGCGTCCCGCCGAGCGCGACCGCCGCCTCCAGGATATCCGCCGCGGCCTGCTCGACCCGCCGCATGATGGCCGCGTCCCGCCGGTCGCACAGGATCGTCGGGTGCAGGTTGCCGTCGCCGATGTGCCCGTAGACGATGATCGGCAGATCGTTGGCCCGGCTGATGTCGGCCAGCCGCGCGACCATCTCGGGGATCTTGGAGCGCGGCACGGTGATGTCCTCGCCCAGCTTGTTGCGCGCGAGCCGCTGGATGGCCGGGCTGAGGTTGCGCCGGCCCTCCCACAGTGCCTCCGACTCCTGGGCGGAGCGGGCCTGGCGCACCTCGCGCGCGCCCGACCGCTCCAGGATGACCGCGACCTGCGCGATCTCGCGCGTCACCGCGTCCGCGTCGCCGTCCACCGCCACCAGCAGGAGCGCGTCCACGTCGGTCGGCAGGCCCAGGTGCTTGAAATCTTCGACCGCGCGGGTCGTGGCCCGATCCATCAGCTCGGTGACGAGCGGCACGACGCCGGCCTGGAGGATATTGCCGACCGCCTCGCACGCATCCGCCAGCCGCGGGAACGCGGCCAGCGCGGTCATCTGCGCGGCCGGCTTCGGGATGAGCCGCACCGTCACCTCGGTCACGACGCCGAGCGTGCCCTCCGAGCCGATAAAAAGCCCCATCAGATTGTAGCCGCTGACGTTCTTGATCGTCCGCCCGCCGAGCCGCAGCACGCGGCCGCCGGGGACCACCACCTCCAGCCCCAGCACGTAGTCGCCGGTGACGCCGTACTTGAGGCAGCGCGGGCCGCCCGCGTTGGTCGCCACGTTGCCGCCGATGGTGCACTGGTAGACGCTGGCCGGGTCGGGCGGGTAGAAGAAGCCGTGCTTCTCGACGGCCTTCTGCAGGTCGAGCGTGATGACGCCCGGCTGCACGACGGCCAGGGTGTCCGGGATGCAGATGTCGAGGATGCGGTTCATGCGCGCCAGGTTCAGGCAGATGCCGCCGGCCACGGGCAGCGCGCCGCCCGCCAGCCCGGTCGCGGCCCCGCGCGGCACGACCGGCACGCGCTGCGCGTCCGCGATGCGCAGCACCGCCGCGACATCCGCCGTGGTCTGCGGATGGATCACGACGTCCGGCTGCTGCTCCGCCCATGTGCCGTCGTACGCGTAGGCCACCAGATCCTCCGCCGCGGTGCTGACCCGCTCCGCGCCGACCGCGTCGCGCAGTTCCTTGATGATCCGTGGATCCATATCCTCACCCTTTATCCTCGCGGCCGCGGGTCGCCCTGCGCCTGCCCGTTCAAGCCCTCGTCCAACACCTCGACCACGTGCTTGACCACGATCGGCTGGCCCGTGAGCCGGCGGCCCCACTCGAGCTGCAACAGGCAGCCGGGGTTTGCGCTGACCACCACCTCCGCGCCCGTCGCCGCGACATCGGCCATCTTGCGGTCGAGCAGCTCCCGCGACATGTCGGTGTGCGTCAGGTTATAGATGCCCGCGCTCCCGCAGCAGCGCACCGGGTGGCTGTCGGGCAGCGGGTGCATCTCCAGCCCGGTCACGCGGCCGAGCAGCCGCCGCGGCTGGCTGCGCACGTTCTGGAGGTTCGCCAGATGGCACGGGTCGTGGTAGGTCGCGGTCGCGGGCCGGTGGACCGGCGTCAGCTCCTCCGGCCAGATGGCGTCGAGCCACTCGGTCACATCGCGCACCTTTGCGCTGAAGCGGCGCGCCCGCTCGCGCCACTCCGGGTCGTCGTGCAGCCACTCGGCGTACTCTTTGAGCGCGCCGCTACAGCCCGCGCAGTCGGTCACGACCGCCTCGACCTCGTCCAGTAGCGGCTCGAACAGCGCGATGTTCTTGCGCGCCAGGTCGCGCGAGAAGTCGAGCATGGCCTGGTCGTCGTGCGGCGCGCCGCAGCACGCCTGCCCGCGCGGGGTCAGCACGTCGCAGCCCGCGCGGCGCAGCACGCGCACGGTCGCGCGGCTGACGTCCGGCATGGCGACGTTCATCATGCAGCCGAGGAAGAACGCGACGCGGTGGCGCTGCGGCCCGGTGGCCGGCTCGACCTCGGCCAGCTCGCGCGCCAGCGGCCGGCCCGGATGCGGCGCAAGCTCGATGAGCTCCCCCAGCCGGCGGCCGACCGGCCCCGGCACGTGGCGCAGCACCGCCGCGGCCAGCCGGTCGAGCCGCAGCGCCTGCACGAGGCGCAGCGGACCGGAGAGGAGCGCGGCGCGCTCCGCGCCGGTCAGGACGTGGCGCAGCATGAACTTGATGAGGAACGGCCGGGGGTGCTTGTCCTCGATCGCGACGCGGCCGCGCACGATCAGCTCGCCGATGCGCACGCCAGGCGGACACACGGTGTTGCACGCGCGGCAGTCGAGGCAGTGGTAGAGGTGATCTTCCACTCCGTCCGTCAGCGCCAGCTTGCCGTCCTCGACCGCGCGCAGCAGGCTCAGCCGCCCGCGCGGGGAGAACATCTCGAGCTGGGTCTGCTGGTAGGTCGGGCACACGGGCAGACAGCGCCCGCACCGGATACATCCCTGAAGTTCGTCGTAGTCCGGCAGGTGCAGGCCGAAGACCTGCTGGCCGGGCGTGGGTTCATATAGATTCATGGCTTCCTGTTCCGGTCAGGGTATGGCCGTGAGTGTAGCACGCAGGCGGGGTAATGACAAACCGTCCTCTAATGATGCAGCCACTCGATGAAGCGCTCCACAGAGGAGAGCGCCCTGTCCGACAGGAGATCCTCGACCTCCGAGCGGTTGGGGATCGGCAGGAGCGTCCAGAGCAGCAGCGCGACGATGGCGAGAACCAGCACAACTTGCATGGGTGACTCCCCAAGATGAATGTGGTGCGTCTGTGGACGTCGGAATGCGGCCTGCGGTTCCACCCCTGCGACTCCGGGCCGCGCGACTGCTCCGCGCGGCCGGCGCTGGCCCGCGGGAGCGTTAACAAAAAGGGCCGACCCCGGGGGCAGGGCCGGCCCAATAATGAGGCCTTTGGAGACTATGAGGACGGGGAGTTGCGACCGGGGGGATCAGTCGCACTCCAGACAATGGTCCTGATAGGCTTTGAGATCGTTCACGTGGTCATTGTAGTATTGCGCCATGGCGTAGAAATAGTCGACGAGCGGCATCTCTTCGCCCTTCGGGTCCTTGGCGACGACGGCCAGCGCCTCATCTTCGGCCACGTCCAGCAGGTGCATCAGTTGGCGATGCGCGCCCGTCAGGCCGTCGACGACCGCGATCAGGGCCAGGGCCTCCTTCTCGCGGACATGGCGCTCGTTCCATTCGTCATCGAACGCCACACCTTCCTGCCACGGCCGGCGGCCGTCCCACGCCTTGACCGTGCGCGCCGCCTCTTCCATCAACGACCACACATGAGCAACCACATCCTTCACCGACCACTTGCCGACCACGGGCCGCGACGTCAGCTCCTCCTCCGTCAACTGTCCCATGGTGTCCATAAAGGTCTTGAAGCCGCTATCCAGGGCGCCCCATGCCTCATCGCGAGTATGCATTGATCTGGCCTCCTTACTCCAGTTCGACTAACACGCGCGCCTCGCCGCTGTACACATTGAGGCTGTCGCGCCGTGTATAACCCACCAGGGTTACGTTCCAGGCCTGCGCAAGCGCCACCGACAGCGTGGTCGGCGAGGTGCGGGTCACTGCCACCGGCGCGCCCATGCGGGCCACCTTATTCAACATCTCCGAGCTGATGCGCCCGGTGCTCAACACGATCCGATCGCGTGTCTCGATCCCCTGGCTCAGACAGCAGCCCCACAGCTTGTCGATCGCGTTGTGGCGGCCGACATCTTCGACCACTGCCAGCAGCCGCTCCTCGCCGCCGCCCACCTCGGCCAGCGCCGCGGTGTGGACGCCGCGCGTGCGCTGCGTCTGCTGCATCGCAAACATCAACCGGCCCAACTGTTGGGGCGAGACCACGACATCCGAGGCCAACGGCTGCGCCTCCGCGGTCAGATCCGCAAAGGTGATGCCGCCGCCGCAGCCGCTCGTGATCACCCGCTGCGTCGGGGGCTCGAAATCGGCCCGCCGCAGCCAGACCTCGACGCATGCGTTGCTGGGGCAGATGACGATCCGCCGCACGTCGGCCGGGCCATCGATGAACCCCTCGCTGCGCAAAAAGCCGAGCGCCAGCCAGTCGAGCTGGTACGGCGAACACATCAGCATCGCCAGCTCGCGGCCGTTCACGTGCAGGCGCACGAGCGCCTCCGCCGCGACAGGCGCGGTCACGGATGCGAGTCGGCCGCTTTCGTAGCGTTGATAGGTCAACTCTCGGCTGACACCCATCCTGCGCGCGCACTCCTTCCCTGATTCGGGCATTATAACGAAGATGGCCCATGCATGCAAGGAGCCCATTGCAGGGGGACAGGGCGAAGTCATGTTGCAATCGGGCCTTCCACCTGGCAGTTGAAACTGCGGCTAC
>MWBF01000184.1 GCA_002068935.1 Chloroflexi bacterium ADurb.Bin325 | reverse complement strand
CCCCGACCGGTGGATCGTGTCGGGGCTGGAGGTGTTGATCGACCGCGACACGCGCATCATCGGCGTGCCCGTCGTGGGCGCGACCGTAAACGGCACGATGCGCGCGCCGGGCAATTATACGCTCATCGCGGTCTATGTGGAGATCGAGCCGCCGACGGCCGCGGCGCCGACCCCGACGGCCACGCCGACGCGGGCCCCGACGCGCGCGCCGGCGACGGCCACGTCAAGCCTGTCGCCCACCGACACGTCCACGGCCCCGGTCCCCGGCCGCGGGGGCGCGCCCGCCATCTATGACGAGCCACAGGAGCCGTCCAAGTCGTCGCCGACCGCGACCGCCACGTCCACGCCGACGCGCACGCCCACCGTCACGCGCACGCTTGCGCCGACGGCCACCGCGACCGAGCAGCCGAAGCCGCCGCGCGAGCAGGTGACGGGCCGCATCATCGGCTGGGTGGAGCGCATCGAGGGCGGCTGGTGGACCATCGAGGGCAAGACCATCGAGTGCGACGGCAACACGCAGTTCAGCGGCGACCCCGGCGTCGGCGCGCTGGTGGAGGCGGTCGTCGAGATCACGCCGGAGGGCCGGTACATCGGCCTGTCCATCCGCCGGATCGGACAGCCGAACCCGACCCCCTCGCCCGTGGAGCTCACCGACGTGGTCGACGCCATCTCCGGCGAGTGGTGGACCATCGGCGGCGTCACCGTGAAGGTGACGGGCGAGACCGTGCTGGAGGACAATCCCGGGCTGGGCGACATGGTCTCGGTCAAGGCCGAGCGCCGCGCGGGCGGCGAGATCGTGGCCCTGCGCATCCGAGCCTTGCGCGCGATCGAGGTCTTCTTCCAGGGCGTCATCGAATCCATGGCCGGGGACACGTGGGTCATCAGCGGGACGCCCGTGCTGATCGACGGCGCGACGGAGATTCGCGGCGCGCCGGAGGTCGGCGCGACCGTGCAGGTGAAGGCGCTCCAGCAGCCGGACGGCAGCCTCGTCGCCAGGATCGTGGCCGTGATAGAAGCGCCGCCCGCAAGCATTACGCCCGCGGCGGCCCCGACCGAGACCGCCGCGCCTGAGCCGGCGACTGATACGCCCGAACCGGCGACTGATACGCCTGAACCGGCGACCGCCACGCCTGAACCGGAGACCGCCACACCTGAGCCGGAGACCGTCACGCCCGAGGCCGAGACGGCGACGCCGACGTTGGAGTCATAGCGACATGTTCGGAGCATCGACCATGCGACCGCCTGGAAGCCCGGCCGAAAGACGCCGGGGCCGGTCTTTGGCCGGGCCAGCGCAGGCCCGGCGGACGGACGTCGGACGGCTGGCGCGCCTTATCGTGCTCGTGCTGGGACTGCTGCTCCTGGGCGCGGCCGCGGCGCGGCCTGTCTACGCCCAGGATGAGCCGCCGGGCAGGCCGACGCGGCTCGAGGGGTATCTCAAGCTGATGGGCGCGGGCTTCTGGTGGGTGGGGGACACGCAGGTCGTCGTCACGGCCGAGACCGTCGTCATCGAGAAGCGCGGCCGGGCCGAGGTCGGCGCCTGGGTGGTCATCCAGGGCCATCAGGCGGCCGACGGGCCGCTCTTTGCGGAGTTCGTGATGGTCGAGCGGCCCGCGGGGCCGCAGGGCATCCTCTGGCCGTTCGCCGGCATGCTGACGAAACAGGCCGGCGAGCTGTGGGTCGTCAGCGAGACGCTCATCCGGGTGACGCCGGACACCGCCATCCGCGGCGCGCCGCGGCCCGGCTGGCTGGTCTGGGTCGTCGCGGAACAGCCGCCCGACGCGCTGGAGCTACAGGCCGTCGTCGTCGAGGCGATTGCCAGCGACCCCAGCCAGGTGCCGGTGGAGTTCGAGGGCGTCCTGGAGGCGACCGGCCCCGAGTGGCGCGTCTCCGGCCAGGCGTTCCGGCTGAGCCCGGCCGCGGTCGTCATCGGCGCGCCGACGATCGGCCAGCAGGCCGAGGTGCAGGCCATCGTCCAGCCGGACGGTTCGCTGATCGCCCACCTCCTCCGGATGGTGGATACCTCGGCGGATGCCCGGATCAGCGCGCTCGTGACCGGCATCGCCGGCGCGGCCGACGACGCGCAGGTGTGGGATCTGCTCGTGTTCCCGCCGAACCCGTGGGCCGAGCCGCTGATCGGCACGGTGCAGGTCGATGCGAACACGCTGGTCGACGAGAGCCGGGCCGTCGCGCGGGTCGGCCAGTGGGTCGAGATCCAGGGCATCACGATCGGGCCGGATCAATATCAGGCCGATGTCATCCGTCTGGAGCAGCCCGTCCCGGTCGCGATCGCCGGCGAGCTGCGGCCAGCCGGCGCGGCCGCGTGGTGGGTCGTCGACGGCGCGCCCGTCTGGCTGAACAACGCGTGCCTGGCCCGGCTGGCCGGCCAGCCGGGGAGCGACGTGATCGTCCGCGGCGTGCGCCTGGGCAACGGGGTCGTGTGGGCCGAGCGCATCACGCCCATCGCGGGCGCGCTGCGCTGAATCTTTGAGCTTGACGAATGACGATGAGGGCGGGTTTGATGCGTAACATCCTGCGGCTGCTGCTCACGATCCTGCTGGCGGGCGGCGGCCTTCTTGCGCGCCTGCCCGCGGCCCGCGCGGATGCAGAGGTGAAGCCCTGGTCCGCGCCGTTCGCCATCGCCACCGGACTGTCCGACGCGGCCCGCCCGGCCCTGGCCTACACGCCCGACGGCAGGGCCCACGCCCTCTGGGAGTCCGCGGGCACGATCTACTACGCCGCCCGCCCGACAGGCGCGGCCTGGACAGGCGCGGTCCGCGTCGCGGCCGGGCTGTCGCCGGCCCTGGCCGTGGACAGCAACGGCGTGCTCCACGCGGTCTTCGCCAACCAGTTCCTCGGCAACTACGACATCTTCCACATCACGCTGCGCGAAGGCGGCTGGTCGCTGCCCGTCAACGTCTCGCGCACCTACGGCGTCTCGGTCAGCCCGGCCCTGGCCGCCGGCCCGGACGGCGCGCTGTTTGCCGCCTGGATGGACAACTCGCCGGGCTACTGGACGATCTATATGGGCAACTGGCAGGGCGGCTTCTGGAGCAGCAACGCCGTCCCCCACGCGCGCGGACAGTCGCCCTCCATCGCGGTCTCGGCGCAGGGGGTGGTCTTCCTGGCCTGGCAGGATCGGCTCCCCGCGGCGGATGGCTCGACCGGCCTGTTCGAGATCTACAACAGCCAGCGGATCGCCGGCGCGTGGACGCTCGCCATCAACGTGTCGGACACCGCGGTCACCGATTCCATCGGCGCACACATCGCGGTGACGCCCAACGGCTTCGGGCATGTGGCCTGGGTGGACGGCGGACAGGCCGTGCGCTATGCGTTCGGCAAGGGGTATTATTGGCCCGACCCGGAGACCGTCGCGCTCGGCGCGGGGGGCGCGCGCGGCCCGCGGATCGTGGCCACGAACGACGCCCTCCTGCACCTCGCCTGGGACGAGGGCGACGCCGTGCGCGTATCGCGCTCGAACAGCCTGGGCTGGGATCCGCCCGCAACGATCCCGGTGAGCGCAGGGACGTTGAAGGATGTGGCGTTAACGAGGACGACGACCGGGGGCGTGACAGTGGGCTGGGTGCAGGCCTACTACCCGGGGAACTTCAGCATCCTGGCCAGCAGCCAGGAGGGCGAGCAGCACGGCCGGCTCTGGGTTCCGCTGATCATGTTTCCGTGATGCGCTGGCAGGATGACAGGGTGATGTGGATTTGTGGGGCGAGTCGGCCCGCCGTCGGCGGCTCATGACCCCGGCCGAAGGCCGCTGCCCGTCCACGCTCACCCTGTCACCGCTTCGCTCCGTCACCGCGTTGTCTCCGGCGTCACCCAACGCCGATCCTCAAAGATCAGCCCGCTGCGCAGCAGCTCCTGCCGGATGGTCTCCGCGCTGATGTCGGGCGTCACTCCCTGCTTCACCAGATAAATTCGTAGCCGTTGCAATGACCAGGCGTCGAAGCCCAGCCCCAGCTCCTGCGGGTCCGTCGTCGCCAGGCCGACGATGGCGTTGCGCTGTTCCTCGCTGAACAGGCGCGGCCGGCCCGGCGAACGACGCGGGAAGAGTCCATCGATCCCCAGACGATTAAACCGGTGGATCCACTTGCGCACATTGATGGGGTGCAAGCCGACCATGCGGCTGATCTCGTGCACGCCCACCCGCTGCGCCGAAAGCTGCACGATTCGCGCCCGCCGGGCCAGCTCAGGGTCCAGACCGTGCGAGATTTCTTCTATCCGACCGCTTTCCTCCGGTTTAAGGGTCCGAACATAAAGCGCCATCTAGTTGCCTCCGTTATGGCATCCGTTCGATGCCTCCAGGGGTGATGCCGGGCAATCGCCCGGGTTCAACAGCTATTACTACATACTTAGACGAAGGTTGCCACAAAAGGTCGCGCTGTTCTCACGACCAATTATTCGAAGACATCGTGGGCGGGGCGGAGGCATCCAGAGCGGAGGCCGCACGCAGTGCGGATGCAGTCGAAGGACGCCTCCGCTCGGATGGGGCGGCTCCTTCGACTGGCCTTGCACCGTACGACCTTGCGCCGTCCACCCGCTCAGGATGCTCCGATCCATTTGGAGTTGCTGTTGTTGCACATTGCACACGGACGCGCTATAATGGCGGCAATTATGGGACTTGCCCATGCCCACCTATCCTCACCGACTCACCACGGAGGTCCACAGCCATATGAAACGCCTGAACCCTGTGCCAAGCGACCTGGATATTGCCCAGGCAGCCGAGCTCAAGCCGATCGCCGATATTGCCGCGAGTCTGGGCTTGGGAGCAGACGACCTCGAAGCTTTCGGTAAATATAAGGCCAAGGTGCATCTGGACGTCATCGAGCGTCTCAAAGATCGGCCATCCGGCAAGTACATCGACATGACGGCAATCACGCCGACCCCGCTCGGAGAGGGCAAGACGACCACCACGGTCGGGCTGACCCAGGGGCTGGGCGTGCTGGGCAAGAACGCGATCTGCTGCATCCGCCAGCCATCGCAGGGGCCGACCTTCGGCATCAAGGGCGGTGCGGCCGGCGGCGGCTACTCGCAGGTCATCCCGATGGAGGACTTCAACCTCCACCTGACCGGCGACATCCACGCGATTACCGCCGCGCACGACCTGGTCGCCGCGGCCGTGGATGCGCGCATCCTGCACGAGTCCGAGGTGGCAAGCCCGCAGGTCATGTTCGATCGGCTCTGCCCGCCCGACAAAGCCGGCAAGCGCACCTTCTCCGCCTCCATGCTGCGTCGGCTTCAGAAGCTCGGCATCGACAAGACCGACCCCGAGGAGCTGACCCCGAAGGAGCGCGAGCGCTTTGCGATGCTCGACATCGACCCCAACACCATCACCTGGAACCGCGTGATCGATGTCTCCGACCGCTTCCTGCGCCGGATCCAGATCGGGCTGGGGCCGGAGGAGAAGGGCAAGACGCGCTACACCGGCTACGACATCACGGTGGCCTCGGAGATCATGGCGATCCTCGCCCTGACGACCAGCCTGGCGGACATGCGCGAGCGGATCGGCCGCGCGGTCGTCGGCACGAGCCGCAGCGGCGAGGCCGTCACCATCGAGGACCTGGGCGTGGCCGGCGCAGCGACCGTGCTGATGAAAGACGCGATCATGCCCAACCTGATGCAGACGCTGGAGGGCCAGCCCGCCTTCGTGCATGCGGGGCCGTTCGCAAACATCGCCCACGGCAACTCCTCGATCCTGGCCGACCAGATCGCGCTGAAGCTGGCGGACTACGTGGTCACCGAATCCGGCTTCGGCGCGGATATCGGCATGGAGAAGTTCCTGGACATCAAGTGCCGCTACTCCGGCCTGGTCCCGGATGCAGTGGTGCTCGTCGCCACCGTGCGCGCGCTGAAGATGCACGGCGGCGGCCCGCGGGTCGTGGCCGGCAAGCCGCTGGCCTTCGAGTACACCGAGGAGAATCTGCCCCTGCTCGAGGCCGGCTGCGCCAACCTGGTCGCCCACATCGAGAACGTCCGCCGCTTCGGCCTGCCGATGGTCGTCGCGATCAACCAGTTCAAGACCGATACGCCCGCGGAGATCGAGCTCATCCGCCAGAAGGCCGTCGAGGCCGGGGCCGAGGACGCCGTGCCCACGAACCACTGGGCCGAGGGCGGCGACGGCGCGGTCATGCTGGCCGAGGCCGTCGTCAAGGCGTGCGAAAAACCCTCGAACTTCCAGTTCCTCTACCCGCTGGATTGGAGCATCAAGAAAAAGATCGAGGCGATTGCTACGGAGATCTACGGCGCGGAGAGCGTCTCCTATGCGCCCGAGGCCGAGGCGAAGATCGAGCTCTACACGCGGCTGGGCTTCGACAAGCTGCCCATCTGCATGGCGAAGACGCACCTCAGCCTGTCGCACGATCCCACGCTGAAGGGCCGGCCGCGGGGCTACGTCTTCCCGATCCGCGACATCCGGGCCAGCGTCGGCGCAGGCTTCCTCTACCCGCTGTGCGGCGAGATGCGCACCATGCCCGGCCTGCCGACGCGCCCCGTGTTCTACGATATCGACATCGACCTGGAGACGGGGCGGGTGATCGGCCTGTCCTGAAAACGTGTCGTGCAGCGACGTCTCCGCGGAACGTCGCTGCACGACAAATTTGGCAACCCCCGCCGCATGGGGTATAATTCCCTTTGGCCTCCGAGATGTCAAGGCGACCGCGTCGCGCCGACCTCGGAGGTCTGAGTGTTAGGAAATGCGGCCCGGTTTGGGCTTCCCAGGTGGGGGATGTACGATGCCGACTTATGAGTATGAATGTGAGCAGTGCGGGGTGCGGTTCGAGCGCTTGCAGCGCATGACGGATCCGGCGCTCGTCGAATGTCCGGAATGCGGCGGGCACGTTCACCGCGTGATGCAACCGGTTGGGGTGATCTTCAAGGGTTCCGGCTTCTATGTGACGGACAACAAGGGCAAGTCGTCCACGGGCATTCCGGGCGGCAAGAAGAAGGAAGAGGAGACGCACGCGGCCGATGGGAAGGCCAGCGACAGCAAGCCGGCTGCCGCGGCCAGCGCCAGCAGCGACGCGGCGCCCGCGGCCGGGTCCACTACAAAAAAGGCCGATTGACGGCCCTTTCCTGATAGTTCACCGCAGGGCGTGCGGCTCGTTGAGCCGCACGCCCTTTTTTATTCGCAACAGCCAGGGGGTGAGGCTATCCCACGCGCGGCGGCTCCTCATCCTCGGCCGGCGGCTCATCCGGCACCAGGATATCGGACGAGGCCGGCGGCTCG
>MWBF01000183.1 GCA_002068935.1 Chloroflexi bacterium ADurb.Bin325 | reverse complement strand
TCGCTCCACGCGCCGATGACCGGCGAGCCGATCGCCGCGCCCAGCGCGGACGCGCTGGCGATGACGCCCGTCATCGTGCCGACCTGCGCATCTGCGGGCAGCAGCGTCTGCACGAAGAGCGGCAGGATCGGGTCCAGCGCGCGCGTGCCCGCGCGCAGCAGGACACGGGCGGCCAGCGTCGCCAGCAGCGCGCCGGACGCCAGCGCCAGTTCCCAGGCATAGCGCGGCGAGCGCCGCCGCGGCGTATCCGCGGCCGCGGGCGGGCGGAAGTCCTCGTGGACGAACAGGGTGACGAGCACGCCGGACAGGAGCAACAGCCCGCCCGTGATCAGGAAGCTGGAGCGGTAGCCGAACCGGTCACCGGCCAGCCCGCCGAAGAGCGGGCCGAGCGAGATGCCCAGGAACGCCGCGGTCTGCAATGAGCCGAGCGCCATGCCGCTGCGCTCCTTGGGCACGGTGCTGGCGACGAGCGTGGTCGTCGCGGAGACGGTGCCGGTGAAGACGCCCTGGATAAAGCGCAGAAACGCCAGTTGGTAGACGTTCGTCACGAAGCCCATGAGGGTGAGCACGACCGCGCCGGCATAGGACGCGCGCATCACCATCAGCTTGCGGCCGTGGCGATCCGACAGCGCGCCCCAGACGGGCGCCATCAGCGTCATGCTGACCGCCTGCGCGGATGTCACCAGCCCGGCCCAGAGCGCGGCCTCTTTGACATCCGTCACGCCGAGCTCCTGGATGTAGTAGGGGATGAACGGCATGATGAACGAGAAGCCCGCCACCGCGATAAACTGCGTGAGCCAGACCGTGTAGAGCGTGCGCCGCCAGCCAGGCATCAGGCCCCTCTCCTACAGCGCATAACGAATCCGACGGCCGCGGCCGCGCGTGCCGCGACGCCGCGGCAACAGCTCATCGTCGCTGGCCTTGCGCAGCGCCTCGACCGGCACCTCGGCCCGGTTGGCCTCGCCCAGGAAGTGAATCAGGATGCGCACGCGCTCCGCGGGCCTGACCGGCCCCTCGAAGACCCCGCGCAGCCCGGCCAGCGGGCCTTCTTCGATGACGACCCGGTCGCCCGGCTTGAAGCGATGCAGCGGCAGCCCGCCCGCGGCCTCGATCTCGCGCAGCGCGGCCTCGATCAGATGGATGGCCTCGTCGGGCACGACCGCGGGCCGGCCCCCGAAGCTGAGGATGCGTTGCAGGCCGGGGACCCACTGTAGGTTGCCGATGATGACCTGTGACAGGTCGCAGCGGACGAACAGGTAGGTCGGGAACACCGGCCGCGACCGGCCGTCCCCGCGCGGGGGCAGCATGGGCAGGAAGATATGGAAGCCGCGCTCGATCAGCGTGCGCGCCACCTGCGCCTCCGCATTGGGCTTCGTATAGATTGCGTACCAGGCTTCCGTCACCGCTCACCGCACCTCCTGTCCGGGCTTGCCCATCTGAAGGCCCGTGAATGTTAACACATGGGGCAGAGGGTTGTCAAAAGGCTTTTCCGCCTCCCCGCGCCGCGCGTTCGTTGACAGTCATCCCGCGGCCGTGCTATACTGCCGCCACTTGAGTAGCAACTGGCCGCACGGCCATCAGGAGTCCGGGGACGTACCTGCCTCATGCGCATCCTAACTGTCAGCGACAAAGTGGAGCCGGTGCTTTACGGCCCCTATATCCGTGAGCGCGTGGGCAAAGTCGACCTGGTCCTGGCGTGCGGCGACCTGCCGTATTATTATCTGGAGTACATCGTCGGGCTGCTCGATGTGCCGTTGTATTATGTCCACGGCAACCATGACAAGGTCATCAGCCGGCCCCACGATGACTTGCAGGTGCAGCCGGTCACCGCGCTCAAGCCGCTGAGCTGGGCCACCAACCTGCACATGCGGCCGGCCAGCCACGCCGAGCTGCTGCTGGCCGGGCTGGAGGGCTGCCGCGAGTATAATCCGGGCGCGCCGTTTCAGTATCGCGAGAGCAGCGTGCGCTGGCAGGCGCACGTGCTCGGCGCGCGGCTGCTGCTCAACCGGCTGCGGCATGGCCGTTATCTGGACATTTTCATCACTCACGCGCCCCCGCGCGGCATCCACGACGACGAGGACCTGCCGCACCAGGGGTTCGAGAGCTATCTGACGTTCCTGCGCCGCTTTGCGCCGACGCTGATGATCCACGGCCATCAGCACGTCTACAACCGCAACATGACGACCGAGACCGACTACGGCGGGACGCGCATCATCAACACCTACGGGTATCGCGTGCTGGAGCTGGAGCCGCGGGCGGACGCCGGGGGCCGGACGACGGGGTGGACGCTGGTGAGCAGCAGCCGGTGATGTGAGGGCGGAATGAGATCGGGCAACACCATCGCGGTCTTCGGCAGCTCGCGCTGTCAGGCCGCCAGCCGCTGTTTTGCGGAGGCCCTGGAGCTGGGCCGGCTGCTCGCGACCGCGGGCCACACCGTGCTGTCGGGCGGCTATGCGGGCAGCATGGCCGCGGTCAGCCGCGGCGCGGCGGAGGCCGGCGGCCACGTCGTCGGCGTGACGTGCGCCGTCTTCGACCCCGCGCCCTGCAACCCGTGGGTGGCCGAGGAGGTCAAGGCCGCGACGATCATCGAACGGATGGCCGTGATGGTGGCGCGCGCGGACGGGTTCGTCGCGCTGCGCGGCGGCATCGGCACGCTGTCCGAGGTGACGCTCGTGTGGAGCCTGCTGCAGGTGCGCAGCCTGCAAGCCAAACCGCTCATCCTGCTCGGCGAGCAGTGGCGGCCGGTGGTGGCGGCCTTCCTGGCGCACACCGATCTGGGGCCGTCCATCGCCGCGCTGGCGCAGATTGTTGAGACGCCCGCCGAGGCGGCGGCATTGTTGAGTCAGCCTCGCCCCCTCGCCCCCTCTCCTGATGTCGCGACGTCAGGAGAGGGGGCCGGGGGGTGAGGCCCCTTCGAGGAGTAGGCAAACCTATGGCAGAGAAAGGCGTGACCCCGCGCAGCGCGGACTATGCGCGCTGGTATACCGACGTCGTGCAGAAGGCGGAGCTGGCCGATTATTCGCCGGTCAAGGGCTGCATGGTCATCCGACCCTACGGCTACACCCTCTGGGAGAACATCCAGGCCGCGCTCGACCGGCGCTTCAAGGACACCGGCCACGTCAACGCGTACTTCCCGCTCTTCATCCCGATGAGCTTCCTGCAGAAGGAGGCCGAGCACGTCCAGGGGTTTGCGCCGGAGCTGGCCGTCGTCACGGTCGGCGGCGGCAAGGAGCTGGACGAGCCGCTGGTGGTGCGCCCGACATCGGAGACGATCATCGGCCACATGTACAGCCAGTGGATTCGCTCCTACCGCGACCTGCCCGTGCTCATCAACCAGTGGGGCAACGTCGTGCGCTGGGAGCTGCGCACCCGGCTGTTCCTGCGCACGACCGAGTTCCTCTGGCAGGAGGGCCACACCGCGCACGCCACCGAGCAGGAAGCCCTCGAAGAGACCATCCGCATGCTGGGCGTCTACGCCGACTTCGCGATCAACGAGGCCGCCATCCCGGTCATCCAGGGCAAGAAGAGTCAGCGCGAGAAGTTCGCCGGCGCGGTGGACAGCTACACCATCGAGGCGATGATGGGCAACGGCTGGGCGCTGCAATCGGGGACGAGCCACTTCCTCGGCCAGAACTTTGCCAGGGCCTTCGACATCACCTTCCTCAACCAGAACAACGAACTCGACCATGCCTGGACCACCAGTTGGGGCCTCAGCACGCGCATGGTCGGCGCGATCATCATGACGCACGGCGACGACCAGGGCCTCGTCCTGCCGCCGCGGCTGGCCCCGCTCCAGGCGGTGATCGTCCCCATCTGGCGCAAGGACGCGGAGCAGGCCGCGGTGCGCGAGCTGGCGCAGCGGGTGTTCGCCCTCCTCAAGGCGGCCGGCATCCGCGCCAAGCTGGACGACCGCGACGAGCTGAGCGCGGGGTTCAAGTTCAACGACTGGGAGATGCGCGGGGTGCCGCTGCGCATCGAGATCGGCCCGCGCGATGTCGAGCAGAACGCGGT
Organism: Chloroflexi bacterium ADurb.Bin325; assembly: GCA_002068935.1. Taxonomy (GTDB): domain Bacteria; phylum Chloroflexota; class Anaerolineae; order CG2-30-64-16; family CG2-30-64-16; genus MWBF01. The sequence continues at coordinate 3,234 of MWBF01000183.1, read as the reverse complement.
GGTCCTCGCGCGGCGCGATGTGCCGGGCAAGGAGGGCAAGACGTTCGGCGTACCGGTGGACGGCCTCGCGGCCGCGGTCGATGCGATGCTGACGACCATCCAGGCCAACCTGCTGCGCCGCGCGACCGCGCACCGCGACGCCAACACGCACACGGTCGCGACCTACGACGAGTTCAAACAGGCGCTCGAAGACCGCGGCGGGTTCATCCGGGTCCACTGGGCCGGCACGGGCGAGGACGAGGATCGCATCAAGGAGGAGACCAAGGCCACCATCCGCTGCTTCCCGTTCGAGAAGCCGGAGGGCGAGGGCGTCTGCTTCTACACCGGACGGCGCACCGACCAGGTCGCCATCTTTGCCAGGGCGTACTGAGAGCCTATTCGAATGGTCGGCTCTGGCCGGTCTCCGACCGAGCCAGGGGGCACGGTCAGAGACCGGCCCCAGCGGTCACTTTTGCCGGGGCGTATTGAAAGCCTATTCGAATGGTCGGCTCTGGCCGGTCTCCGACCGAGCCAGGGGGCACGGTCAGAGACCGACCCCAGCGACCTTTGCCGGGGCGTATTGAAGGAAAGATGACTCAAACCGATATCTCCAAACTCGACCGTATCGTGATCCGCGACCTGCTGGTGCGCGGGGTCGTCGGCGTCAACGCCGAGGAACGGCTCAATCGCCAGGATATCCTGATCAATGTCACGCTGTGGGTCGATCTGCGGCCGGCCAGCGCCAGCGATGACATCGCGGACACCGCCAACTACCGCACCATCACCAAGGCGCTGATCGCCCACGTCGAGGACGCCGCGCCCCGGCTGGTGGAGCGGCTCGCGCTTGACCTCGTGCGGCTCTGCTTCGAAAAGGAGGCCCGCGTGCAGGCGGTCGAGCTGACGGTCGAGAAGCCGGGGGCGCTGCGCTTTGCACGCTCGGTCGGCGTCACATTGTATCGAGAGCGAAAGGAACTTCTGACATGGTAGACCCCCATGTTGCCATTATCCCGGCAGACTTCCATCATGCCAGCGACATCGATGCAGTCTCCGATGAAGCATATGACCCTCAGTTCGAGGCCTTGATCTCGCAGATGCTCGTTCGCCTGGGCGAGGATCCCGAGCGCGAGGGGTTGCGCCACACGCCTTTGCGCGTGGCCAAGGCGCTGGACTTTCTGACCAGCGGCTATCGGATCGACCTCGAAACCGTCATCAACAACGCCATCTTCGAGGATTGCTGCGAGGAGATGGTGGTCGTCAAGGACATCGAGTTCTACTCGATGTGCGAGCACCACATGCTGCCCTTCTTCGGAAAGGCCACGGTCGGCTACATCCCGAACGGCCACATCATCGGGCTGAGCAAGGTCGCGCGGCTCGTCAACCTCTTTGCGCGGCGGCTCCAGGTGCAGGAGCGGCTGACGAACCAGGTGGCCGACACGATGATGGAGATCCTGGCGCCCCACGGCGTCGGCGTGATCCTGGAGGCCAACCACCTCTGCATGATGATGCGGGGAGTGTCGAAACAGAACAGCTCGACCGTGACCAGCGCGATGCGCGGGAGCTTCCTGAGCGATCATCGCGTGCGCAGCGAGTTTCTGGAGCTGACGCGGCCGCGGTAGACCCCCACCCCATCCCCTCCCCCGCTGGGCGGGGGAGGGGCAAGGGGAGGGGGCCGCTCCGGCCCCGCCAAAAGCTGTAGCGCCCGGTCGACAAAGCCCGTAGCAAAGGAGCGGGAGACATGCGAGGTCGCGAAGGATGGCCGCCGCGCTGGTCGGATATCACCGACCCGGCCGTCCGCGCGGCGCTGGCCGCGACGCCCCGCCATCTGTTCGTCCCGCCGGAGCTGCGCGACGAGGCTTACGAGGATATCGCCCTGCCCATCGGCCAGGGGCAGACCATCTCGCAGCCCTATATCGTCGCGCTGATGACCCAGGCGCTCCGCCTCACGCCCGACAGCCGCGTGCTGGAGATCGGCACCGGCTCCGGCTATCAGACGGCGATCCTGGCGCACATCACGCCGCACGTCTGGAGCGTCGAGGTGTTGCCCGAGCTGGCCCGCGCGGCCGGCGAGCGGCTGCAGGGCCTGGGCTGCCCGGCGATGCTCAAAGTGGGCGACGGCAGCCTCGGCTGGCCGGAATACGCGCCCTACGACGCGGTCATGGTCACCGCGGCCGGGGCCGAGATCCCGCCCGCGCTCGTCCAGCAGCTTGCGCCAGGCGGCCGCCTGGTCATGCCCGTCGGCGGCAGCGCGTGGGATCAGATGCTGTGGCTGGTCGAGAAGGGGCCGGACGACGCGCTGTACGCCGAGCGGCTGGCCGAGGTGCGTTTCGTGCCGCTGGTGGCCCGGCGGCGTCCGCCCGACGCGGACCCGGCGCTGGCCGCGCTGCGCCGCCGGCTGCACGAGCTGTTGACACGGTGACAGCAAGAAAGGATCGCCCATGCGCGTGGTCATCACCGGGCACAACGGACAACTGGGCCGCCAACTGCTGGCCGCGTTCGCCGCGCACACCGTCCTGCCGCTGGATCTGCCCTGCGACGACATCACCGATCCGGGCGTGGTCGCGTGCATCGGCGACTTCCGGCCCGACCTCGTCGTCCACGCCGCGGCCTACACCGATGTGGACGGGTGCGAGACCGACCCGGAGCGGGCGTTCCGCGTGAACGCGCTCGGCGCGCAGAACGTCGCGCTCGGCGCGCAGCGCGCGGGCGCGGCCCTGCTGCACATCAGCACCAACGAGGTGTTCGACGGCACGCGCCGCGAGCTCTACCGCGAATGGGATGCGGTGAACCCGCTGAGCGTCTATGCGCGCAGCAAGGCCGCGGCCGAGCGCATCGTGACCGACCTGCTGTCGCGGCGCTACATCGTGCGCGTGGCCTGGCTGTTCGGGCCGGGCGGCAGCAACTTCGTCACGAAGATCCTGGCCGGCGCGGAGAAATACGGCAGCCTGCGCGTCGCCGCGGACGAGTTCGGCAACCCCACATATGCGCCCGACGTGGCCGCCGCGCTGGCGCGGCTGGCGGAGAGCGAGCACTACGGCATCTATCACCTGACGAACAGCGGCTTCTGCTCGCGCTTCGAGTTTGCCCAGCAGATCCTCCGGCTGGCGGGCCGGACGGACGTGCCGATCACGCCCATCCTGAGCGCGGACTGGCCCCGGCCCTCCCGGCCGCCGCTGCATGCGATCCTGGCGAACACCGCGGGCGCCGCGCTCGGCCTGACCCTGCGGCCGTGGCAGGAGGCGCTGGCAGAGTACGTTG
>MWBF01000182.1 GCA_002068935.1 Chloroflexi bacterium ADurb.Bin325 | reverse complement strand
GTGGGTTCGCACTTTGCGATTCGCGAGGGCGGGCGCACGGTGGGCGCGGGCGTCATCACCAAGATCATCGAATAGAGGGTTGCGGGTTGCAGGTTGAACTTGCAACCGACCTGTGACCTGTGACGAGGTTACTATGGCTCCGGCGAAGAAAGCAAATCGAATCGTAGTCACGCTGTCCTGCAACGAGTGCAAAGAGCGGTCCTACACGACCGAGAAGAACCGCAAGAACACGCAGGGCCGCCTGGAACTGAAGAAGTACTGCCCGCGCTGCCGCAAGCACGTGGCGCATCGCGAGACCCGGTAAGATCGGCCATGACGGGGGCTGCACAGCGCGGGTAAGCGCCGCCGCGGCCCTCGTCGGCCATTGCATAGGCGTGTAGCTCAATTGGCAGAGCACCGCTCTCCAAAAGCGGGGGTTGCGGGTTCGAGTCCTGCCACGCCTGTTCAGGCAAAGATGTTCCGCCGGAACATCCTTGCACGCTAAGGTTCACCATCAAGACACCGTCTCGACACGGCTTTCTGATCTTGCAGGGGGTTAGTCAGAGCCGGCTCGGACGGTGTCTTGAATCGTAAGCGACCTGTAACGCGGCGAGCAAAGCGCCGGACAGGGCCCGAGGAGGAAGTGCGTGAGCAGAGAGGCAGCCGAGGCGAGGCCACGGATCACGGATCGGATCGCCGAATATTTGCGAGACACGCGCGGCGAGCTGCGCAAGGTGAGCTGGCCGACGCGCCAGCAGACCATCAACCTCACCTTGATCGTGCTGGCGGTGACGGTGGTGATGGCGGCGTTCCTGGGCACAGTCGATTTTCTTTTCGCGACCCTGATCAGCCTGATCGTCAGCCTATAAGCTGCGCATCTGCCGCGGCCGGCGCATGCGCTCAGCATGCTGGCCGGCAACGACCGAATGGCGGTGAATATGGACAACTGGCAAGATACTGGCCCGATGGACGATTACGAGCAGCAACCGGCGCCGGAGGATTCCGGCGTCAGCGACGCTGTGCCTTCGCACGCGGGTTCAGCCGACGAGCCCTATGAGGATCAGTTGCCCATCGAAGCGGCCGACGCCGCCGCGGGGGGCGAGCCGGATGCGGCCAAGCCCCAGTGGTATGTCGTCCACTGCTATTCGGGCTACGAAAACAAGGTCAAAAAGAACCTGGAACACCGCGCCGAATCGATGGGCATGCAGCAGGCGATCCTCGAAGTGATCGTGCCGACCGAGGAGCAGATCGAGCTGCGCGATGGCCAGCGGCGGGTGGTGGAGCGCCGCATCTATCCGGGCTATGTGCTGGTCCAGATGTTCCTGGACGAGGAATCCTGGTATGTGGTGCGCAACACGCCGGGCGTGACGGGCTTCGTCGGGATCGGCAACAAGCCGACCCCGCTGCACCAGGAAGAAGTGGATCGCATCATGCGCCGCATGGAGGCCGAGGAACCCGTCGCCCAGGTCAAGGTCAAGGTGGGCGATAAGGTGCGCATCGTGGAGGGCTCGTTCCGCGACTTCAACGGCACGGTGGATGAGGTCTACGCGGACAAGGGCAAGGCCCGCGTCCTGGTCTCCTTCTTCAACCGAGAAACACCGATCGAGGTGGATTTGCTCCAAATCGAGCGGCTCTAGCATCAGGAGTCATTTTTCATGGCGAAGAAAGTCAAGGCGATCGTCAAGTTGCAGATCATGGCCGGCAAGGCAAACCCTGCGTCGCCGGTCGGGCCGGCCCTGGGTCAGCATGGCGTCAACATTATGGCGTTCTGCAAGGACTACAATGCGCGCACGGCGAACCAGACGGGGACGGTGATCCCGGTCGAGATCACGATCTACACCGACCAGTCGTTCACCTTTGTGACGAAGACGCCGCCCGCGGCGGATCTGATCAAGCAGGCCGCCGGCGTGGCCAAGGGCTCGGACAAGCCCAAGACCGCCAAGGTCGGCGCGCTGACGCGCAAGCAGGTGCGCGATATCGCCGAGCTGAAGCTCAAGGACCTGAACGCTTACGACGTCGATCAGGCCATGCGCATGATCGAGGGCTCCGCCCGCAGCATGGGCATCGCTATCTCGGACTAGCGGCGTCATCGACATGGGAGGGCAGCCGCGCTGCGACCGCAGCCGGGCCGCCCGCTAACACCAGGCCCGGCCTTTGCGCCGGGTAAGGAGAGAATCATGGCACAACACGGCAAGAAGTATGAGGATGCTGCCAAGCTCGTCGACCGCATGAAGAACTATGCGCCGGCCGAGGCAGTCGAGCTGCTCAAGAAGGTCAGCTATCCGAAGTTCGACAGCACCATCGAGGTGCATTTCCGGCTGGGCGTCGACCCGCGCCACGCCGATCAGCAGGTGCGCAGCACCGTCCTGCTGCCCGCGGGGCTGGGCAAGACCGTGCGCATCCTGGTCTTTGCCGAGGGCGACGGCGCACGGCTGGCGGAGCAGGCCGGCGCGGACTATGTCGGCCTCGACGACATGATCGCCAAGATCCAGGGCGGGTGGCTGGAGTTCGACATGGCGATCGCCACGCCGCAGGTCATGGGCAAGGTCGGCCGTCTGGGCCGCATCCTCGGCACGCGCGGCCTGATGCCCAATCCCAAGGCCGGCACCATCGTCCAGCCGGACGACCTGCCGCGCGCGATCCAGGAGGCGCGACAGGGCCGCGTCGAGTTCAAGGTGGACAAGACCGGCAACCTGCACGTCCCGATCGGCAAGATGAGCTTCACCGACGCGCAGATGCTGGAGAACCTGGCGGCCCTGATGGACGCCGTCAACCGGGCGAAGCCGGCTGGCGCAAAGGGCGTCTACATCAAGCGCGTCACCCTGACCTCCACGATGGCGCCCGGCATCCGGCTCGACCCGCTCCAGGCCTCGGCGCTGAGGGTCGGGGCCGCGTAGTTCTCGTCTGCGGCCCGACGGCGCGCAGCAGATCCGAGACATCCTAGAAATCAGAACCTATCCGAGAACGCTAAATGCTTGGCCTCACTCCCCATCCCCCTCTCCTGACGTGCGAGCCTTCGGCTCGCACGTCAGGAGAGGGGGAGCCGAGGGGGTGAGGCAAGCCCCAGCAACTCTCGGATAAAATAAGCTCAACCGCTGAAGACAGCCGGTGTCGCTGGCTGTGCATCGCACAGCCTCACGACTTAATGTGCCGTACATGGCACGCCTGCCGAGGCAGGAAGAGCGCAACTCCGCCCAGCTATGTCGGAGCCTCTGCGCCTGCCTCACAGCGCAGAGGCTCTTTTCATTGGTCAAACCGTACGGAAGGAGGTACGTCGCTTGGCAATCTCACGCGAGAAGAAAGAAGCACTGGTCAACGAATATGTTGACAAGCTGCGGCGCAGCCAGGCCGTGATCGTCACCGATTATCGCGGGCTGACCCACAAGCAGCTCGAGGGGTTGCGCCGCGAGCTGCGCGGGGCCGAGGGCGAGATCACGATCAGCAAGAACACGCTGCTGGCGCGCGCCCTGACCGAGGTCGGCCTGCCGGCCCCGGAGTCGTTGTTGAACGGCACGACCGCGGTCGCCTTCTGCTATAACGAGGTGGCGGCCCCGGCCAAGGTGTTGAGCAAGTTTGCGCGCGACACCAAGATCTTCGCGCTGCGCGGCGGCCTGATGGGCCAGTCCGTGTTCGACGCGGCCGGCGCGCAGGCTCTCACCGAGCTGCCGGGCAAGGATCAACTGCGGGCGCAGGTTGTCGGCGCCCTGCAATCGCCGATCACCGGCCTGGTCAATGTGTTGGCCGGGTCGCTGCGCGGGTTCATGAACGTGCTCAATGCGCGCGTGGCGCAGTTGGAGCAACCGGCCGAAGAGGCTGCGGCTGCCTGAGGGCGGCCCCTTATCTGGACAACCATCACCTTTCATATTTCAGGAGGCACTTTCCATGACTATCGATGAGATGATCGCCGCCATCGAGCAGATGAGCGTGCTTGAACTGTCCCAGCTCGTCAAGGCCCTCGAGACCCGCTTCGGCGTCAGCGCGGCTGCGCCGATGATGGTCGCGGGCGCGGCCCCGGCCGCTGCGGCGGCCCCGGCGGCGGCTGCCGAGCCGGTCGAGGAGCAGACCGAGTTCGACGTGGTCCTGGCGAGCTTCGGCGCGAACAAGATCAACGTCATCAAGGCCGTCCGCGCCCTGACCAGCCTGGGCCTGAAGGAGGCGAAGGACCTGGTCGAGAGCGCGCCCGCGCCGGTGCTCACCGCGGTCTCCAAGAGCGCGGCCGCCGATGCGAAGGCCAAGCTCGAGGCCGAAGGCGCCGAGGTCACGATCAAGTAACGACGCACGCTCGCGCGCGATAACAGGCCGGCGTCCATCCTGGACCCGGCCTGTTTTATTGGCCGCGGAACCCGACGGGCCGTGGCCTCGTTAATACGTGTAAGGCGACAGTGCCAGATCCGGCTGGAAGCGGAGGCATCCTGAGCGCCCCACGGTTCGTAGTCGGCGCTTCAGCGCCCCGCGGGCAGGGCCGCATCCTTCGACTGGCCTTGCGCCGTCGGCGGCGTCGGGCCGCCCACCCGCTCAGGATGCTTCGCGGGCCGCGGCCTCGTTAATACGTGTAAGGCGGCGCGTTTCGCAAGAACGGCGCTGTCTGCTATAATAGCTGTGACCTGCCGGCCCGACCGGCCAGACCCCTGCGGGCCGAGATCCCTACACCAGTGCAGGACGTAATGGTTCACAACAAGTTTGCCAGGTTTGTGGTCGGCGGCGTACTCTTCCTGCTGCTGGCCATCGGCCTTTCGGCGCTTGTCGGCATCGGCATCGTCGCCGGGTATGAGTGGCGTTACCATGACCGGGTGTACGAAGGCGTCCACACGGAAGGGGTCCCCCTCGGCGGCCTGACGGTGGATGAGGCGGCGGCCGCGATCCGCAACGCGCTCACGCCGTATCCGGGCGCGTCGGTCACGCTGCGCTACGACGCGCAAACCTGGGAGCTGGCCCCCGCAGACCTGGGCCTGGACGTCAACGCGGCCGCCACCGCGGCCGCGGCCTTTGCCGTCGGCCGCCGCGAATCCGTGTTGACCTATGAGAGCTCGCTGCTCGATCTGCTGACCGACCTGACGTCCGATCTCCTGGATCAGTGGTATGCGTTCAACGTCGGCGTCGGTATCGAGCCGATCCTGCGCGTGGACGACGCCCGGCTGTCGGAGCGGATCCGGGCCATCGCGGCCGATGTGGATCTGGCGGCGCAGGAGGGCCGGATCGACATCGTGGGCCTGAAGGCGACGGGCGTGTCGGGCAGGCCGGGCCGCCAGGTCAACTTCAACGCCACCCGCACCGCGCTCCTGGAGCTGATGGCCGCGGGCAAGGGCGGCAGCGCGCCGCTGGTGGTGCGCGAGCTGCGGCCGACGGTCATGTCCGTCGATGACGCGCTCCAGCGCGCCCAGGCGCTGGCCGAGCGGCGGCTGGTGCTCGTGGCCGAGACGCTGGATGGCCGCCAGGAGTATGGCGCGGTCGCCGCGACCGAGCAGATCACGCTGCCCGTGACGCTGTTGGAGCCGCCGGTCGATACGAACCGGATCGCAGAGATGGGCATTGTCGAGCTGGTCAGTGAGGGGGTCAGCTCCTTCCGCGGCTCGCCGCCCGAACGGGTGCACAACATCGTCACCGCCGCGGATAAGTTTCAGCACGTCGTCGTGCCGCCGGGCGGGACCTTCTCGTTCAACCAGAACGTGGGCAACGTCAGCGCGGCCGAGGGCTTTATGGACGCGCTGGTCATCGCGGGGGATCGCACGGCGGTGGGCATCGGCGGGGGCGTCTGCCAGGTTTCGACGACCGTCTATCGGGCGGCCTTCTTCGGCGGCTTCCCCATCGTGGAGCGCCATGCGCACGGCTATGTGGTCGGCTGGTACGGCGAGCCCGGGATGGACGCCAGCATCTTCACGCCAAGCGTGGATTTCCGCTTTCGCAACGACACCGAGCACTATCTGCTGATCAAGTCGTTTGTGGATACGGCCAGGGGCCAACTGACCTTCCGCATCTACGGGACCAAGCCGGGCCGCACCGTGGAGATGGTGCGCCAGCCCGCGACGAATGTGCAGCCACCGCCGCCCGCGCTCTACCAGGAGGACGCCAAGCTGGCCAAGGGCCAGATCAAGCAGGTCGATTGGGCCGTGAAGGGCATGGACGTGGTCATCAAGCGGGTCATCCGCTTTGCGGATGGCGCGGTGAAAGAGGAGAACATCGTCAGCAAGTATCAGCCCTGGCGCGCCATCTATCTGTACGGCCCCGGCACGCCCGTGCCCGGCAAGACGAGCACCGCGGCGACGCCGTAGGCGGCCATTTTCGCGGCCGGTCGGCTGCGGGTCAGTAGGCGCCGAGCTCGGTCAGCCGGTCGTCGTCGATGCCGAAGTGGTGGGCGAGCTCGTGAAACACGACGCGGCGCACGGTGGCGCGCAGCTCGTCGAGCGAGTTGCACTGGGCCTCGATGGGCCGGCGGTAGATGCTGATCTTGTCCGGCGCGACGAGCCCATAGTGGGTCGTCCGCTCCGTCAGCGGCACCCCGTGATAGAAGCCCAGCAGGCCATAGGGCGACCGGATGCCCATGCTGCGCAGCGTGTGGCGATCGGGCCACTCCTCGACGACCACCTCCACGTTGTCGAGGCGTTCGCGGAAGAACGGCGGCAGCGCTTCGAGCGCGTCCGCCACCAGATCCATGAGCTTGTCGGTGCTGAACATGGCGCGATCCTGGGCTGGCCCTCGCGTCGCCGCGACGCTGAGGGCGTCATGACGGCATTATACAGCCGCGTGAGCGGTTGTCAATGACCTATTCGCAAAGGAGATAGCGGACGCACGCTTCGACTATGATCGACTATCGTGACCGGGCCAGCGTGATGGTCTGGGTCGTGCTGCTGGGGCTGGCGGTGCAGCGGTTTCTGGCCCTGCCCGCGCGCGCCATCGAGACGGAGGTCTTCGGCTCGCCGGTCACGCTGACGATCACGGCGAACACGATCCTCGGCGCGGTGTTGGCCGCGCTGGCCGCCAGCGGCACGGAGGCGGTCGTGCGCGCACACCCGCGCGCGCTGTATGCGCCGGCGCGCGAGCGCGGGCTGGCCCGCGCGGCCGCGCTCGGCCTGCCGCGGCTGGGCGATTCGGTCGGCGCGGCGGAGCGCCCGGCCCTGCTGCCCGGGAGGCGCTGGGTGTTCTGGGGCCTGCCGGTCGCGCTGATCGTGGTGTCCGTGCTGCTGATGCCGCTGGCGCCGACGCCGGTCTACTGGGTGCTCGGCCTGCTCGTGACCGGGGCCGCGCTGGGGCTGAGCATGGCGGGCATCTACT
>MWBF01000181.1 GCA_002068935.1 Chloroflexi bacterium ADurb.Bin325 | reverse complement strand
GAAAGGTATATGGTCGCTCAACTGCACGATGAACTCCGGCCGTTCGGGCCGCGGGCCGATGAGGCTCATCTCCCCGCGCAGGACGTTGACCAACTGGGGCAGCTCATCGAGCCGGGCCTTGCGCAGCACGCGGCCGACCGGCGTGATCCGCGGGTCGTGGGCCAAGGCCCAGACCGCGCCGGTCTTCGCCTCCGCATCGGGCCGCATGGTGCGAAACTTGATGACCTCGAACAGGCGTCCGGCCTTGCCCGCGCGCGTCTGCCGGTAGAAGAGCGGCCCCGGGCTGGACAGGGCATTGGCGGCTGCGACGAGCGGGATCAGCAGGCCGAGCGGGATCAGGCCCACCACGGCGGCGACCACATCCATCCAGCGCTTCATGATCCAGTAGAGGCGCTCGGCCGGGCTGCCGTCACCCGCGGGCAGGATGGCGTTCAGATCGCGTCCGACGTGATCGACCGGCACCCGGCCCAGCAGCCGTTCGTACAGCAGCGGCATGCTGACGACCCGGATGCCCTGCTCGCGACAGATCACGAGGGTGTCGAACGCGCTCTCGCTCATCGTATGCCGATGGGTGATCGCCAGCACGACCTCGTCGACCGCCAGCTCGCGCGCGAGCCGGGGCAGGTCCGCAGAACCGCCGAGGATCGGGATGCCGGCGACCGACGACGCGGCCAGCTTGGCCGCGTCATCGTCCACGAAGCCGACGATGTTGTAGCCTGTGCCGCGGTAGGGGTTGCGCCCGGCCGCGCTCTCTTCGGCGGCCGGCGGCTGCTGTTGCGAGACGGCCTCGGCCAGCGCCTGGCCCGACGCGCCGGCCCCGAAGACGAGCGCGTGCTGCTCGAAGTTGGGCTGCACGAACAACACCGCATAGAGGCCCCGCCACAGCCCGACAAAGATCACGGCCAGGACGCCGAAGATCACGCTCAGCCCGCGCGAGGCCAGCGGCGGCGTGAAGAACGGGATCATCTGGTAGAGTACGGCGGTCAGCCCGGCGGCCGTCATGGCCGACAACATGCTGTGCGGCGCGCTGGCCGCGCGAGCGAGGTCGTAGGCCTCGAACAGATGCGCGATCAGCCACCAGACGATCGCCAGCGTGACCCACCAGCGCCAGAGGGCGAAGAACGCGCCCGGCGTATCGACCCACATCGTCCGCATGTCGAGGGCGATGATGAGGGCGGAGATCAGCAGCGCAATATCCAGGGTGATGAGCAGCAGCTTGCGCTCGGACATGCGCAGGCCGACGCTCGGCAAGGCCAGCCGCGGCAGCCAGGCCCGAGGGGCCTGTTCGACGACCTCCGGCGCGTAGGCGGATTCGGCCGCGTCGTCGGCCGGGCTGATGGGGCGGACCTGCACTTCCGCGAGCGTTGGCTTCTCGTCGATCATACGGTTTCTCGTCTGTCGATCCTGCGGCAACCTGGCCCAGCCGCGATGCCATCGACGCGTTTGCACGAGGCCCGCCGGAGGGGACGCGCCGGCCCCATGGATGCTTCAATGGCCTATGAGCTGTTGATACAACCGGTCGAGCGCCGCTTTCTCCTGCGCACGCATCTGATGATACCATAACCGGCCCGCGATGCCCATTTCGTGCAGGTGGTTCGGCGCAGCGAGCGCCTCGGCCAGCGCCGACGCCAGCGCCGGTGTATCGCCGGGCGGGACGACCCACCCCGTCTTGCCGGGCGCGACATACTCGGCCAGCGCGCCCGATGTAGCCACGATCACCGGCAGGCCGAACCGATAGGCGACCGCGGGCAGCGCGGACTGGGTGCCGTCGCGGTAGGGCAAGACGAGCACGGACGCCTGCCGAAACAGCTCGATGCCCTCCGCATCCGCGATGCGTCGGTCGCGCAGCTCGACGCCCCGCGGCAGCGCGGGCAGCGCCACGCCGGGGGCCACGCGGCCGGCGATGACGAGCCTGGCCTCCGCCGTGTCGGACGATCCGGCCGCGCCGCGGCGCTGTTCGAGTTGCTCCCAGGCCGCGAGGAGCGTGTCGATCCCCTTATACTCCTCGATCCTGCCGAAGAAGAGCGCCACGGGCGGCTGCGCGCGCGTGTGCGCTGGATCCTCTTGCGCCTCAAGCGCGGCCAGGCCGACCTCCGCCTCATGTCCCCAGAAGCCGTGCAGCAGGGGTACGAAGGTGACGCGATCGGGCGCGAGGCCGGCCGCGATGAGCCGGTCGCGATAACACCGGCCGTGGACGATGATGTGCGCGCCGGAGCGGATGATCAGGCGGTTCCACAGGCGGATCGCGCCGGCGAACCGGACGCCCCGATGCGGATCGAGGTCGTGCAGCGTGTGGACGACGGGCAGGCCGCGGCGGCGTAGCGCATAGACGAGCGGGACGTTCCACGCGTGGACGCCGGTGAAATGGAGGATGCGCCGGTCGGGGGTTGCAGGCTGCGGCCGGGCGATGGCGGCCAGGACGCGGCGATAGGCCGTGATGTCCAGCCCCTCGCGCGAGAAGCCGGTGCCGTGGGTCGTCAGCGGCGTGACCAGCTCGACGCCGGCCGCATAACGGTCGCGCGGCGCGTTCGCGGTCGTGACGACGCGGGTTGCGGGTTGCAGGCCGGGGCCGTCCGGGTTCGGCCCGTCGACCGACGGCCGTCGATTCGCCAGATCCGCGGTGTACTGGTGCATGCCGAAGGTGGGCGACAGCAGCACGTAGGTTATGAGCACGATACAATCCTTTAGCAAGAACAAGCGCAGCGCATTATAGCACAGGTCGGATTTGACAGGGGAGGCCGGTTCGTCTTATAGTAGTTTCGGCCCTTAACGATTAAGGGCCTTACTGATGTTCAAAGGATGTTTATGAACGCTTATAGTGAGCCAGCCGAAGATGCGCTCCACCTCGTGGTGGAGACATTTTGGGAGACCTTTCCGCCCTTCTGGCAGCACATCCGCGCGCACATCCGCCAGGCGGCGACCGAACAGTTCGGGATCGGTATCGAGCAGTTCCAGATCCTGCGCCACATACGCAGGGGGCGCAGCTCGGTCAGCGAGCTGGCCGATGCCCGGAGCATCAGCCGGCCGGCCGTCAGCCAGATCGTCGATGCGCTGGTCAATAAGGGCCTGATCGTGCGCACCCCCGACGCGCATGACCGCCGGCGCACCCGGCTGGCCCTGACCGCGGCCGGGGACGCGCTGCTCGACGCGGTCTTCAAGGACACCCGGCGCTGGATGATGCAGCTCTTCTCGCGCCTCGACGACGAAGAGCTACAGGAGCTGGTACGGGGCATGCATTCGCTCAGGAAGGCCCAGCCGGTATGAAACAGGTCTTCAGGCTGCTGCCGTTTCTCAAGCCGTACAAGAAGAAGAGCGCCCTGGCGCTCCTCTTCCTGATCATCGTCGTCCTGCTCGACCTGGCCATCCCGCGCCTGGTGCAGCGCATCATCGACCAGGGCATCCTGGCCGGCAATCTTCAGGTGGTCTGGCAGACCTTCGTGCTGATGCTGGCCATCTCGGCCGCGGACACCCTCTTCGCCATCGGCAACAACAATACCTCGGTCCAGGTCGGCGAGGGGCTGGCGCGCGATCTGCGCGAGGCGCTGTTCCTCAAGATCCAGTCCTTCTCCTTCGGCAACCTCGACCGGATGAAGACCGGCCAGCTGATGGTGCGCCTGTCGAGCGATTCGAGCGTCATACAGCGCCTGGTGCAGATCTCCCTGCGCATCGGGACGCGCGCGCCGCTGGTGATGATCGGCAGCATCATCCTGATGTTCCATACCGACCGCTCGCTGGCGCTGAGCCTGGTCCCGCTGCTGCTGGTCACCGGGGTCATCCTGGTCTTCTTCGTGGTCAAGATGGGGCCGCTCTTCCTCACCATGCAGCAGAAGCTGGATTGGCTGAACACCGTCCTGCAGGAGAACATCGCGGGCGTGCGCGTGGTCAAGGCCTTCGTGCGCGCCGAGGGGGAGGCCGCGCGCTTCGAGGGCGCCAACGAGGACTTCACCCAGCGCAACATCCGCGTGATGGAGTTCATGTCCACGATGGGGCCGGCCCTGAGCCTGTGCGTCAACGCCGGCATCGTGGCGATCATCTGGTTCGGCGGCCTGCGGGTGATGTCCGGCAGCACGACCACCGGGCAGGTCGTCGCGTTCATCAACTATCTGCAAACCGGCCTGGGGACGCTGATGCCCATGATCAACCTGGCAAACATCTGGGCCGCGGGGATCGCCTCGGCCGGCCGCCTCAACGAGATCTTCGACACCGTCCCCGAGGTCCGGGACGCCGCGGATGCGCCGGCCCTGCCCGAGACCGCGCTGCCGCAGATCGTCTTCGAGGATGTCAGCTTCCACTACAACGGCTTCGCGGGGACGACCGTCCTGGAGGGGATCGACCTGACCGCGGAGCCGGGCCAGACCGTGGCGATCCTGGGCGCGACCGGCGCGGGCAAGTCCAGCCTGGTCAACCTGATCCCGCGCTTCTACGATGTGGCGGCCGGGCGCATCCTGATCGACGGCGAGGACGTCCGCACGGTGCAGCAGGATTCGCTGCTGGCGCGCATCGGCGTGGTGCCGCAGGAGACGGTGCTCTTCTCCGGGACGGTGCGCGACAACATCCGCTACGGCCGGCCGGATGCGACGGACGAGGAGGTGACGGCGGCCGCGCGCGCGGCCCAGGCCCACGACTTCATCCTGGCGCTGCCCGAAGGCTACGACACCCACGTCGAGGCGCGCGGGGTCAACCTGTCGGGCGGGCAGAAGCAGCGCATCGCGATCGCGCGCGCATTGCTGACCCGGCCCGACATCCTGATCCTCGACGACAGCACCAGCGCGGTGGATGTCGAGACCGAGACGAAGATCCAGGCGGCCCTCGAGACGTGGATGCACGGCCGCACCGCGTTCGTCGTCGCGCAGCGCATCAGCACCGTGCTGAAGGCCGACAAGATCCTCGTCATCGACCAGGGCCGCATCGCCGCGCAGGGGACGCACCGCGAGCTGTTGCAGTCCAGCCCGATCTATCAGGAAATCTACGCCTCGCAACTGGGCAACGGGGTCAACGGGGCCAACGGAGCGTGATGGTATGACGCAACAGGCAAGCAGTCAGGGCGATTATCGCAGCCAGATGATCCGGCGCGGCCCCGCGTCGGGCAGGATCGAAAAGGCGCGCAACCCGCGGCAGGCGTTGGTGCGGCTGGCCTTCTATCTCGGCGCGTACAAGGCCACCTTGTTCATCGTGCTGGGCTTTGTGCTCATCTCGACCGTCCTGGGGCTGGTCGGCCCCTATCTGATGGGCCGGGCCATCGACGGCTATATCGCCACCGGCGACAAGGCC
This sequence comes from Chloroflexi bacterium ADurb.Bin325, assembly GCA_002068935.1. Lineage (GTDB taxonomy): Bacteria > Chloroflexota > Anaerolineae > CG2-30-64-16 > CG2-30-64-16 > MWBF01. The sequence continues at coordinate 2,001 of MWBF01000181.1, read as the reverse complement.
GGCCTGGCGGTGATCGTCGGCTGGATGCTGGCGGTCTTCCTGGCCGGCAGCCTGGCCGACGCGGTATCGGCCTGGCTGATGGCGCGCGTCTCGCAGGGGGCGCTCAAGACCGTGCGCCGCGAGCTGTTCGGCCACTTGCAGACGCTGCCGCTGCGCTTCTTCGACAACCATTCCGCCGGCGAGCTGATGAGCCGCCTGACGAACGACATCGACGCCATCAACACCGCGGTCTCGCAGAACGTGGTGGCGCTGCTGGCCAGCGCGCTCTCGCTGGGCGGCATCCTGATCGCCATGTTCGTGCTCAACTTCTGGCTGGCGCTGGCCTCGGTCATCGTGGTGCCGATCATGTTCTGGTTCACCGAGTTCGTCGCGCGCTACACCCGCCGGGGGTTCCGCGACTTGCAAAAGAACCTGGGCGCGCTCAACGGCGTGATGGAGGAGGCCATCAGCGGCCAGCGGGTGGTCAAGGCGTTCCGGCGGGACGAGTCGGCCGCCGAGATCTTCCGCCGGCACAACCAGGAGGTCTACCGCGCCGGGGTCTACGCCAACTCGTATGCGCTGCTGCTGATGCCGCTCACCGCCCAGCTGGGCAACCTCTTCGTGATCGCCATCGCGGGGCTGGGCGGCTGGCTGGCGCTGCGAAATCTGGTGACGGTGGGCACGATCGTGACCTTCATCAGCTATGGCCGGAACTTCATCAACCCGCTGCGCCAACTGGCCAACATGTACAACTCGATCCAGGCCGCGCTGGCCGGCGCGGAGCGCGTCTTCGAGATCATCGACACCCCCTCGGAGGTGGACGCGGCCCCGGGCGCTGCCACGCTCGACGGGATGGCGGGGCAGGTGCGGTTCGACCACGTGCGCTTCAGCTATGTGGCGGATACGCCGGTCATCAAGGACATGAGCCTGGAGGCGCGGCCGGGCGAGATGGTGGCGTTGGTCGGGCCGACGGGCGCGGGCAAGACGACCATCGTCAACCTGCTGTCGCGTTTTTATGAGCTCGACGGCGGCCGGATCAGCATCGACGGCCGCGACATCCGGGAGGTCGGCAAGGCCGACCTGCGCCGCCGGCTGGGAGTCGTCTTGCAGGACACCTTCCTCTTCTCCGCCTCGGTGATCGACAATATCCGCTACGGCCGGCCGGACGCCACCGACGAGGAGGTGATCGAGGCGGCCCGGATCGCGGACGCGGATCACTTCATCCGCCAGCTCCCGCAGGGCTATCAGACGATGCTCTCGGAGCGGGCCGGCAACCTCAGCCAGGGGCAGCGCCAGTTGCTGGCCATCGCGCGCGCGGTGCTGGCCGACCCGGCCATCCTGATCCTCGACGAGGCCACCAGCAGCGTGGACACCCGCACCGAGGCGCGCATCCAGAAGGCGCTCCTGCGGCTGATGCAGGGCCGCACCTCCTTCGTCATCGCACACCGGCTGAGCACCATCCGCGATGCGGACAACGTGGTGGTCATCCGCGACGGCGAGATCGCCGAGCAGGGCACCTACCGGCAGCTGCTCGACCGCCGCGGCTTCTTCTATCACCTGTATATGAGCCAGTTCAAGGGCGAGGCGATCTAGGGGGCGTTCGCGGTGGATGCGCTCAGCGCGTCCACCGCGAACCCATGCTGTTTGTAGTAAGCGCTTTAGCGCCTCAAGCACGAACTAAAGGCGCTGAAGCGCCCACTACGAACCCTGCGACCTATGCGTTGCGCCGCCGCAGCGCGAGGCCGGCCAGCCCGGCCAGCGCGACCAGGCCCAGGCCGGCGAGCGCGGGCAGGGTCGCGGCCGCGGAGGCGCGGTAGCCGGACAGCGCGACCGCGCTCGGCGCGCCCTGATACTCGATCGCGACCGGATCGTGCCGCGTCAGCACGCCGGACATGTCTAGATCCTCGAGCCAGTACCAGTAGGTGGTCCCGCTGACCAGGTCGCGGCGATCCTCGTAGGTGTAGGTGAAGCCCTCGGGGCTGCCCTGCGACTGCGCGGGGATCAGCGCATCGTTGAGCTGCA
>MWBF01000180.1 GCA_002068935.1 Chloroflexi bacterium ADurb.Bin325 | reverse complement strand
ACCGCGGGGCAGGGCCAGTGGACGCCCCCCTCCGCCGCGATGCGCTCGTAGGTGATGCCGCGGAAATCGGGCGTGACGCGGCGCATCTCGTCCCAGACGTCGCCCGGCCCGGCGTAGGCCCACCCGGCGAGCAGGTCGGCCGCGCGGCCGGCGCTCCCGTCCTCGGCCATCCGGCGGATGGTGCGGCGGGCCAGATCCGTGATGATCTCCCAGTCCGCCCGCGCCTCGCCCGGCGCGGCGAGCGCGCGGTGCACGCGCTGGACGCGGCGATCCGAGTTGGTGAAGGTGCCGTCCTTCTCGGCGAAGCTGGCCGCGGGCAGGATGACGTCCGCGTAGACGTTCGTCTCGTTGAAGAAGATGTCCTGGGCGACGAAGAACTCGAGCTGCTCCAGCGCGTGCCGCGCATGATGCAAATTCGGCTCGCTCATCAGCGGGTTCTCGCCCATCACGTACCAGCCCTTGACGCGACCGGTCAGGATGCCGTCCACCATCTCGGTGGCGGTCAGGCCGGGCTCGGCGGGCAGGGGCACGCGCCACTCCGCCTCGAACCCGGCCCGCACGTTGGGGTCAGACACGGGCTGATAGGCGGTGTAGACGTTCGGCAGGCCGCCGGAGTCGGAGCAGCCCTGGACGTTGTTCTGCCCGCGCAGCGGGTTGAGCCCGGTATAGGGCCGGCCGATGTGGCCGCAGAGCAGCGCCAGGTTCGCCAGGGTGAGCGTGTTGGCCGTGCCGTGGGTGCTCTGGCTGATGCCCATGCCCCAGTAGATGGCCGCGGCGCGCGCGCCCGCGTAGATGCGCGCGGCCGCGCGGATGTCGTCCGCGGGCACGCCGGTCAGCTCCTCGGCCCATTCGGGGGTCTTGTCGGCCAGGCTGGCGCGGTAGTCGTCGAAGCCCTCGGTGCGCGCCGCGACGAACTCGCGGTTGTAAAGTCCCTCGGCGACGATGACGTGCGCCATCGCGTTGAAGAGCGCAATGTCGGTGCCGGGGCGTTGGCGCAGCCACAGCTCCGCATATTGCGTCATCTCGGTCTGCCGCGGGTCGAGGACGATGAGCCGGGCGCGCTTCTGGCGCACCGCCTGTTTGAGGAAGGTGGCGATCACCGGGTGGGTCTCGGCGGTGTTCGAGCCGGTGATCATGAAGCACTCCAGGTTCGCCATCTCCGCGATGGAGTTGCTCATCGCGCTCGACCCGATGGCGAGCTGCAACCCGGCCACGCTCCCCGCATGGCACAGCCGCGCGCAGTGATCGACGTTGTTCGTGCCGATCAGCGCGCGGATGTATTTCTGTAATAGATAGTTGTCCTCGTTGGTGGCCTTGGCGCAGGCGTTGGCCGTGATGCTGTCGGCGCCGTAGCGCCGGCGCAGGTCGAGCAGCCGCGCCGCGACAAGCTCCAGCGCCTCCTCCCAGCTCACCGCCTGCCAGTCCTCGGGGCCGCGCGCCGCAGTGCGGCTGCCCGGCGTCTGAGGGATGCGGCGCACCAGCGGCTGGGTCAGCCGGTCGGGGTGATGCACGAAGTCCGTGCCGTAGCGCCCCTTCACGCACAGCCGGCCGTAGTTGGGCGCGGCGTCGAAGGGTGCATCGACCCGGAAGATGCGCTCATCCTTGATGTTGAGCAATACCTGGCAGCCCACGCCGCAGTAGGGGCAGGTCGAGCGGACGATTCGATCAGCCTTCACGGTTCACGCTCCCGTCAAGCCCGGCGTCCAGGACGTGCTCGACCTTCGCCTTCAGCGCGCCGGTCGGGCAGACGCTGACGCAGTCGCCGCAGAAGACGCAGGTCGTGTCGGGCATCGGCGCATCGGCGGCGGTCGTGACGCGGCTGGCGATGCCGCGGCCGCCCCAGGTCAGGGCGAAGGAGTTCTGCATGTCGTCCGCGCAGGCCTGGATGCAGCGCCAGCACATGATGCACTGGCTGTAGTCGCGTACGTAGAACGGATTGTCGTCCTTGACCGGGATGGCGCGCTGCACGCCGCCGGCGTAGTGTCCGGGGTTCGCGCCGTACTGCTCCATGTAGCGCAGGACATCCGGCGCATCGTGCAGGTCGACGGTCGACGCCAGGAGCTCGAGGATCACGCGGCGGGCCGTGTTGACGCGTTCGGTCTCGGTGTTGACGACCATGCCCTGGCTGACCGGCGCGACGCAGGCCGGCAGCAGCGTGCGCGCGCCGACCACCTCCACCGAACAGAGCCGACAGATGCCGTTGGCGGTCAGGTTGGAATGATAGCAGAGCGTGGGGATCTCCACGCCGACCTGGCGCGCCGCGGCCAGGATCGTCGTGCCGGCTGGCACGCGGACGGTCCGCCCGTTGAGGGTCAGGGCCACCGTATCGGCGGCGGTTGTCACCGGCATATGTGTTCCTTTCACGGCCTGAAGAGCTCCGGCCAGCGCTGGGAGGCGTTCAGCGCGGCCATCGGCGCGCTCTGGCCCAGGCCGCAGATGCTGGTATCGGCCATCACGCCGGCCAGCTCGGCCAGATCTGCCGCGTCGCTGGCGCGCGCCTCGCCTCGCGCCACGCGGGCCAGCAGCTCGGCCTGGCGCTGCGTGCCGATCTGGCAGGGATAGCACTTGCCACAGCTCTCGTGGGCGAAGAAGCTGCCGATGCGGGCCAGGACCTGGCGCAGGTCGGAGGTGTCGTCGAGCACGATGACCGTGCCCGCGCCGATCGTCCCGCCGACCTTCCGGTAGTCCTCGAAGGTGAGCGGCGTGTCGAGATGCTCCGGCTTGAGGAAGGAGCCCGCCGCGCCGCCGGTCAGGATGGCCTGGAGGCTGCGACCCGGCCGCAGCCCGCCCGCAAGGTCGTAGATCAGGTGGCGCAGGGGGACGCCGAAGGGCACCTCGTAGACGCCGGGCCGGACCACCGCGCCGCTGACGGCAAAGAGCTTCGTGCCCGCGGAGTCGGGCGTGCCCAGCGCGCTGTACCAGGCCGCGCCGTGCATGATGATCGGCGGCACCTTCGCCAGGGTCTCCACGTTGTTGATGACGGTCGGTCGGCCCCACAGCCCGACGTCGGTAGGGAAGGGCGGCCGCAGCCGCGGGAAGCCGCGCTTGCCCTCGATGCTCTCCATCAGCGCGGTCTCCTCGCCGCAGACGTATGCGCCCGCGCCGCGGCGCACCTCGATGCTGCACGCGAAGTTACCCCCGCGCGACTCACCGCACAGATAGCCCGCCCGGTCCAACTGCTCCACCGCATGCACGAAGCGCTCGTAGCCCAGCCGGTACTCCCCGCGGACGTAGATGAAGGCCTGCTGCGCGCCGACCGCATAACAGGCCAGCAGCAGCCCCTCGAGGATGCGGTAGGGGTCGCCCTCCATCAGCACGCGATCCTTGAACGCGCCCGGCTCGCTCTCGTCCGCGTTGCAGATGACGTAGCGCGGGCCGGGGTTGGCGGCCGCGAGCTGCCACTTCAGCCCGGTGGCAAACGCCGCGCCCCCGCGACCGACCAGCTTGCTGGCCTTGACCTCGCGGATGACCTCGTCGGGCGTCATCTCGCGCTGTGCCTTGCGCAGCGCGGCCATGCCGCCCTGGGCAAGATAATCGTCGAGGCTGGCGGGGTCCACGACGCCGATGTTGGCGAGCGCAATCTTGACCAGGCCGCCGATCTTGGCGTGAGCCGTGACGGGCCGGTCGTCGTCGGGGCCGTCCAGCAGCGTGATGTCGGCCGGCGCATGGCGGCGATGGTCGATCAGCGTCGCGGGCGCGTGCTCGCACAGGCCGAGGCAGCGCACCGGCTCCAGCGTGTAGCGGCCGTCGGGGGTCGTCTCGCCGGCCGCGATGCCCAGGTTCTGCGCCAGCCCGGCCAACAACCCGTCCGCGCCCGCAAGCATGCAAGGCCCGTCCTGGCAGACGCGCACGATCTCCCGGCCGACCGGCTGGGTGTGGAACATGTCGTAGAATTCGGTGACGCCGTACACATCGGACAGCGGGATGCGGAGCGCGGCCGCGATGCGCGCCAGCACGGCCGCGGGCAGCCAGCCGTCGTAAATGGCCTGCGCCTCGTGGAGGACCTCGATCAGCATGGTGCGGCCGCGCGGGCCGTGCTCGCGCAGGAGCTGCTCCAGCGCCGCGGCCTGCGGGCCGACGCCGCCGCGCGCGGCCCACAGCTCGTGCGCCCAGGCGCGCAGCTCGAGCAAGTCGTCGCTGAACGCGGGCAGGAGCCGGACCACGTATTTTTGCTGCCAGTTGAGGTCGTGGAGGGCTGCGCCGCTGAACTGCGCCCGATCTTTGAGCCGCGTGAGCTCGAAGAGATCGTAGCCGGTCACGAGCTGGCGTCGTGGCTCGATCGCGGCCGCGTCGAGGCCCGGCTCCGCGGCCGCGGCGGCCAGCGCCGCATCCACCCAACGGTCGGAGCGGATCGCGCCGTCGGCGGCTGCCGCCTCATCCGCAAACACTCGGAGCCAGAACAGGCCGGCGGGGTCGATGACGCCGGTTGCCAGGTCGGCTTCCAGGCGTACGAGTCGTGTATGGAGGTCGGGATGCATTGTGTGCCTATAGTAGCGCAGGATCGGGAAACTGTCAAAGCGTCCCGCCGCCGGAGGGTGCATTTCGCCCCCGCGGTTTTGTGCTGTTTTCGCCGTTTGGCGATATACTGGGCGCAAATTGCACCGCCTGCCGCGTCATGGGCGGAGAGGAGCTGCACCTTGAACAAGCGCGAACTGATGCTGGAGCTGGCCGCCGGCCGGGCCCCGGCCGGCTATACCCCGGCGGCGTTCTTCCTGCACTTCGGGCCGGAGTATCACGTGGGCCAGGCCGCGATCGACCGCCATCTACAGTTCTTCCGGCATACGGGCATGGATTTCGTCAAGATCCAGTACGAGCAGGGGATGAGCACGCATCCGATTGCGTCGCCCGCGGACTGGGCGCGCGCGCCGCGGCTGACCGCGGAGGACTTTGCGCCGACCCTGAACGTGGTGCGCGGGCTGGTCGAGGTCGCGGGCCGCGACGCGCTGGTCATTCTGACCCTCTATTCGCCCTTCATGTGGGCGCGGCACCTGGCCGGGGAGGCCGTGCTCCACGAGCACCTGCGCGAGCATCCGGCGCAGGCCGCCAAGGGCCTCGAGATCAGCACGGAGAACGTGCTGACCCTGGTGCGCGCGGCCAAACAGGCGGGCGTGGACGGCTTCTACGCCTCGACGCAGGGCGGGGAGGCGTTCCGTTTCGGCGGCTCCGACATCTTCGAGCGGTTGGTCAAGCCGACGGATCTGGCCGTCTGGGACGAGCTCGCCGCGTGCCGCTTCAACATCCTGCACGTCTGCGACTACGAGGGCGCGTACGACAGCCTGGCCCCGTTCCTCGACTACCCCGGCCATATCGTCAACTGTAGCCTGGAGGTGGGCGACCGACACATGACGCCCAGGGAGGCCGCCGCGCTGTTCGGCCGGCCGTTCATGGGCGGGCTGGAGCGCAAGGGCATCCTGGCGACGGGCGCGCCTGCGGATGTGCGCCGCGCGGCGCAGGCGGTTCTCGCGGATGCGCCGGAGCGCTTCGTCCTGGCCGCGGACTGCACCGTGCCGGGCGACACATCGTGGGACAACCTGGCCGCGGCGATCGCCGTCGCGCACGGAAACTGAACTATAAAGGGGAATACATGAATCTGTTGCATCGTCTGAAGCCGGCGCTGCCCAAGCACTGGCTCATGATCCTGGCGGGCCTCATGTGGACCGGGGTGGGCGTGCTGCTGTGCCGCTACGCCTTCGGCTGGTTGATGCGCCCGCCGTCGTGGTCGCGGATCGGCCTGGGGCTGACCGGCGTCGTGGCCGCCGTGCCGGTCTACCGGCTGGGCTTCGCTAAGCTGGCGCGCAGCAACCTGGCGCGCATCCGCCAATTGAGCGATCGGGCCTGTCTGTTCTCGTTCATGGCCTGGAAGAGCTATGCGGTCGTGGCCGTGATGATGACGGCCGGCATCCTGCTGCGCAACTCGGCCATCCCCAAGCACTATCTTGCGGTGCTCTATGCGGCCATCGGCGGCGGCCTGTTCCTGGCGAGCTTCGTGTACTACGGGCAGCTCTCGCGACTGGCCTGGCGCAGCCGGGTGGGGGACGGCGGGTAATTTCGGGCGGGCAGCTTCTGGCCGGGGCTTCGACGGATTGGGGTGTTTGCTGTCTCATGGCATAATGACATCACTCTGGTCGTCGATCATGTCGTTCGGGAAAGGAGAACCATATGTCTCGTTCATGGCAACGTCGGATGGGAATCTTGATGGTGATCGTGCTGCTCCTGACCGCGGTCCTGGTCCCGGCCGCAGCGGCCAGCCCGGTCGAGGGCCGTTCGGAGAGGGGCAGCGCGGCCGCAGCGGCCGGCGCCGGAGCCCCTCAGTGTGCTGTCTACCACCATGTGCAGCGCGGGGAGAATCTGACTCAGATCTCGCGCAAATATGGCGTCACGATCTGGGACATCATGCGCTGGAACAACATCAAGAATATGAATCTCATCTATGCGGGGACGACCCTGGTGATCTGGCGAAGTTGCCCCAGGCCGCAGCCTACGCCGCCCCCGCCGCCGCCAGCGTCCTACTGGTATGCGACGTACTACAACACCCGTGACCTGACCGGCGGCCGGGTCTTCGAACGCCGCGAGGCGCAGATCAACCACAATTGGGGCTGGAGCTCGCCGGCCGCGCCGGTCTTCCCGGACAACTTCTCGGCCCGCTGGACCCGGGTCTCGAACGCGGTGGGCGGCACGTATCGCATCACCGTGCGGACGGATGACGGCGCGCGGGTGTATGTGGACGGCGTGCTGGTCCTGGATTCGTGGCAGGTGCAGGCCGTGAGGACCTACGAGGTCGATGTCGTGCTCGTGCCCGGCTGGCACACCTGGACGGTCGAATACTTCGAGGCCGAGGGGGTCGCGGAGATCAGCTTCAACGTGCGCAAGCTGTAGCTTCTGGCCGCGGCGGTCGCCGCGCGCTCTCGGAAAGGGCGGATGCAAGTCCGCCCTTTTTGCGTCTCGGAGGGAGGAAATCCCCGGCCCGTTGCTCGGTCGCGGCCGCGCTGGCGTCCTTCGACTGGCCTTGCGCCGTCGGCGGCGTTGAGCCGTCCACCCGCTCAGGCTGCTCCGTCTCACTCATGGAAGCACTCTGAGCGGAGGGCGTCGCGCAGCGACGCACGCAGTCGAAGGAGCGGCCCTCACGTCCGCTCCTTCGACTGGCCTTGCGCCGTCTACCGCGTTGAGCCGTGCACCCGCTCAGGATGCTCCGTCTCACTCATGAGAAGCTTATGGAAGCACCCTGAGCGGAGGGCGTCGCGCAGCGACGCACGCAGTCGAAGGGGCGGCCCTCACGTCCGCTCCTTCGACT
>MWBF01000179.1 GCA_002068935.1 Chloroflexi bacterium ADurb.Bin325 | reverse complement strand
CCTGCCGCTGATGCTGCGGTAGGCCGGGAGTCTAGCCGAAAGCCGTCGCGCGGGCCCCCCAGCCCCCTCTCCTGAGCGAGCCGAAGGCTTGCTCAGGAGAGGGGGAGCCGAGGGGGCGGCAGCCAAAGCGATTCGGATAGACGTTAAGGATCAAACACCATCGGTGTAAATGAAACACGGGAAGGAGCAAGCTCCTTCCCGTGTTGTTTATGCGGCCAGTGAAGGCCGCGCGGACGGCTCTGTTTAAGAATTGCCGCGCATAACGGCGTCCGCCCGCCCCGCCATCTTGTAAATCCTGTGAATCCTGTCCAAAACACGCCCTGCGCTCAGGATGCGTCCGATCTGTTTAAGAATTGCCGCGCATAATGGCGTCCGCCCGGCCAGCCTGTGAATCCTGTGAATCCTGTCCAAAGCACGGCCTGCGCTCAGGGCGCTTCCGCCGCGAAGCCCTTTACGGCCGCACCGCATGCAGGCTGTCCGGCCGAGGCCCCAGCCACACCGTGTCGCCGACGTGCAGCCGGCGGGCGGGCCGGCCGACCATCTGGCAGCGGATCAGCGTTTCGCCGACCTTGACGACGCAATCGGTCTGCGCGCCCTGATAGACCAGCGTGGTCACGCGCCCCTCCCACCAGCCGCCCTCGCCCTCCGCCCCGTAGATGACCATCGCCTCCGGGCGGCAGATCACGTCGATCGTCTGCTGGTCGGCGACCCAGGCCGGCCGCGCGATGGCGGTCGCATGGCCCATGATGCTGACGTCGAGGCGCTCCGCGGCGCGAGCGATGACCTGCGCGGTCAGGAAATTCGTCTCGCCGACGAAATCCGCGACGAAGCGCGAGGCCGGCTTCTCGTAGAGCTCTTCGGGCGGGCCCATCTGCTCGATCACGCCCTGGCGCATCAGCACCACCGTGTCGGAGATCGCCAGCGCCTCGGACTGGTCGTGCGTCACGTAGATGGTGGTCGCGTGCAGCTCGGTCTGGAGCGCCCGGATCTCCTCGCGCATCGCCTTGCGCAGCTTCGCATCCAGGTTCGAGAGCGGCTCGTCGAGCAAGAGCACCTGCGGGCGCAACACCAGGGCCCGGGCCAGCGCCACGCGCTGCTGCTGCCCGCCCGACAGTTGCGCGGGCGAGCGGTTCTCCAGCCCGGTCAGGTTCACCAGTTCGAGCGCCCATTTCACGTCGGTCTCGATCTGGTCGCGCCGGACGTGGGCGATCTCCAGCCCGTAGGCGACGTTCTCGCGGACGGTCAGGTGCGGGAAGAGGGCGTATGACTGGAACACCATGCCGATCCCGCGCTCATGCGGCGGCAGGTTGGTCACGTCGCGGTCGCCGATGAAGAGCGCGCCGCCGTCCATCTGTTCCAGCCCGGCGATCAGGCGCAGCGTGGTCGTCTTGCCGCATCCCGATGGCCCCAGCAGCGTGACCAGATGGCCCGCGGGCACGCTGAAGCTCACGTCGTTCACGGCGATTACGCCGCCGGAGAAGATCTTTGTCGCGTGATCCAGGCGCACGCCGACCGAGCGAAGGATGGGGGATGTCACTGGCCTACCTCACGCTTGCAGATCTAACTCGGCGCCCATGCGCCGGCTCAGCCACTCCGCCACCATGATCGCCGTGATCATGGTGACGACGACGATGGTCGAATACGCCGCGGCGACGCCGAAACGGCCCTGGTTGATCTCGGCCAGGATCGCCGGCGTCACGAGCTTCCAGCGCGCCGAGATCAGGAAGATAACCGCCGAGATGGCGGTGATCGAGCGGACGAACGAGAACACCAGGCCGGAGAAGATGGCCGGGGCGATCAGCGGCGCGACGACGCGGCGCAGGGTCGTCGGCAGGCGCGCGCCCATCACCGCCGAGGCCTCCTCGAGCGACTTGTCGAGCTGGCTCAGCGCGGCGACGCCCGACCGGATGCCGACCGGCATGTTGCGGAAGATGAACGAGATGACGATGATGGCCGCCGTGCCCGTCAGGACGAGCGGCGGCTGGTTGAACGCCAGGACGTAGCCGACGCCGATGATCGTGCCGGGCACCGCAAAGCTGAGCATCGCGCCGAACTCCAGCAGCCGGCGCCCGGGGAACGACCGCCGCACGAAGATGTACGCCATCATCAGGCCCATCGCGGCCGTCAGCGGCGCGGAGACCACGGCGAGGATCAGCGAGTTGATGTACGGGTCCATGCCGACGTTCTCGATGTAAAGATAGTGCTTGAACGTCGGCGTGAAATCCACGCCCCATACGTTCGCAAAGCTGCCGACCGCGATCGAGCCGTAGAAGAGCACCGTCGTCACCGCCCACAGGATCACGACCGCGGCGGCCACCCCGGAGATGAGCCTGTCGTTCCACTGGTGCGGCCGGCCCGCCGACTTGCCGGTGACCGTGACGTAGGAGCGCTTGCCGACCCACTGACTCTGCAAATAGAACGCCAGCAGCGACGGCACGAGCAGGGTCACGGCCAGCACGGCCGCGCCGGGCTGATCGTACAGGCCGGTGATCCGCAGATAGATCGCGGTGGACAGCACGGAATAATCGCCGCCGATCACCATGGGGTTGCCGAAATCGGCGACCGACGAGATGAACGCGAGCAGGAACGAGTTTGCCAGGCCCGGCCGCATGAGCGGCCAGATGACGCGGCGGAAGGACTGGCGCGGGGTCGCGCCCATCGTCGCGCTGGCCTCCTCCAGCGTGAGGTCGAGGCTGCCCAACATGCCGCCGATGACGAGAAATGCAATCGGCATCTCGGAGAGCGTCTGCGTCAGCACCAAGCCGGGCAGCCCGAAGATCGCGCTCGTGCGGATGCCGAAGACGCCCGCGGTGACCAGGCCGTTGCGGCCGAAGAGCAGGATGGCGGCGAGCCCGAGCAGGAACGGCGGCGTGATGATCGGCAGGAGCGCCAGCCCGCGGAAGAAGCCCTTGAACGGGAAGGCCATGCGGCGCATCGCATAGGCGAACATGAACCCGGTCAGGGTCGAGGTCACGCCCACGATGCTGGCGAGCAGGATGGTGTTCCAGAGCGGCCGCCACCAGTTGCGCAGCGCAAAGATGTCGCGCCACGGCTGGAGCGTGAACCGCCCGTCAGAGTAGATGCTGAGGCTGATGACCTTGATAAGCGGAAAGATGATAAACAGCAGGGTAAAGAGGATGCCAAGTCCGACGAAGAGGATCAGCCAGGGATCCAGGCGTCGCCAGCGAGAAACCAGAGGCGGCACGGCTTATCTCTCCAGCCGAGGCCCGTCCCCGCGCGGCCGCGCGAGGACGGGCCTCTCACGGTGTGATCGTTATCTCGGCAGGGGGCCGATTTCGTTCGTCCAGCGGGTCACCAGGCGTTTGCGGTTCTCCGCCGCCCAGACGAGGTTGTAGTCGATGGCCTTGACGTCGCTGATCTTGACGCTCTCCTCCGAGACCGTCGCCTCCGGGTTGGTCGGCACCTGGAAGGAGTTCGCGGTCGCGGCAAGCTCCTGCGCCTTTGCGGTCAGCGTCCAGTCGATCAACGCCTTGCCGGCCTCGGGGTTCGGCCCGCCCTTGATCAGCGTCAGGCCGCCGATCTCATAGCCGTCGAAGTCCTCCGGGATCACGTAGTTGATCGGCTGGCCCTGCTTCATGTACATGATCGTATCGTGCACGAAGTTGATGCCGATCAGCGCCTCGCCCTGGCCGACCAGGGTGATCGGGCCGGGGCCCGACTTGGTGTACTGCGAGATGTTCTTGTGTAGCGCGGCGAGATATTCGAACGCCGGATCCTCGCCCATCTCCTGCACGAGGGTCGCCATGATCACATACGCCGTGCCGGATTGCGCGGGGTCGGACATCGCTATCAGGCCCTTGTACTCCGGCTTGATCAGATCGGCCCACGTCTTGGGGATCGGCAGGTTCTTCTGTTCGAGCAGCCCCGGGTTCACCGTGAAGCCGATAAACCCGACGTACATCCCGGTCCAGTAGCAGTCCGGGTCGCGGTACTGCGCGGGGATGGCCTGCGCGTTCGGCGAGCAGTACTTCTCGATCAGGCCGTCAGCCACGGCCTGGATGTGGGGGTCGATGGTGCCGCCCCACCACACGTCGGCCTTGGGCGCAGCCTTCTCGGCGGAGATGCGCGTGAACGCTTCGCCGGATCCCATGGCCACATAATCGACCTTGATGCCGGTGTCCTTGGTGAACTGCGTCATCGCGGCTTTCACCCACTCCTCCTGCGGCGACGCATAGACGGTCACCGTGCCGCTGGCCTTGGGCGCTTCAGCGGGCGCGGCGACATCCGCCGCCGGGGGGGCGGCAACTGGCGGCGGCGCTACACAAGAGGTCAGTAGCACGATGCCGACGGCGAGGATGGCAAGCAGTTTACGGTTCATTTTTCTTCTCCTCGGGCTGGGGCCCATCCGAACAACCTGCTCTGGCCGGTCTCCGACCGAGCCAGGGGGCACGGTCAGAGACCGGCCCCAGCGTCTTCCAGATGGGCTTTGGGTAAGTTCGGCATGGAACGGCCGTCAACTACGTCTTGCACGATAGTACTATGAATGCGCCAAATCCGTCAAATCGCGAACCGGCTGAGAGGGGGTGCAGCGATGGTCGATGGCGGCGCAGCGGGTCAGGCCTGATCAACAGATCAGGTCTCCGACCCGCTGCGCCGATGTTCGCCTGTCGGCGTCGTTAGGCGGCGGCCGAGATGGCGGTCCGCCCCTTGGCCGGCCGCCCCAGCGCGAAGAAGTCCCAGAGATAGATGGTCACGCCCGGCGCAAACACCACCAGGCCGAAGAGCCAGACAAAGAAGATCCAGAAGCCGACGTACTGCGTGCGGACGAGCATGAAGTCCAGGCCGACCAGACGATAGAGATAGGTCTGGACCACGCCGGCGATGGTGAACGAGAACACCATGAGCGTGATGCCGACCGTCATCAGCCAGAACGCCCACTTGCCGCGCGTCTCCTGGATCCGCTCAGCGCCCTTGAGCTTCGGCAGCATGTAGTAGATCGCGGCCAGCACCAACATGCCGAACGCGCCGAAGAACGCAAAGTGGCCATGCGAGGCGGTGATCTGCGTGCCGTGCGTCCACTTGTTGATCTGCGGCAGCGTCTGCGCAAAGCCCCAGAGGCCCGCGCCGATGAAGTGGCTGACGGCCGAGCCGACCAGGAAATACCAGGTCACCTTGTTCGACGGCTCGACCTGGCGGTGGCGCATGCTGACGAAGGTGTCGTAGACCATCAGGGCGATCGGCAGCGGCTCGAACGCGCTGAAGATCGCGCCCCAGAGCAGCCAGTATTTCGGCGTGCCGATCCAGTAGTAGTGGTGGCCGATGCCGATGATGCCGGTGGCGAGGGTCAGGAACACCTCGGCGTAGAGCCAGCGCGTCATGCGGCTGGCCTCGACGCCGGTCAGGGCGATCAGCAGATAGGCCATCACCGCGGCCGCGATCAACTCCCAGGTGCCTTCCACCCACAGGTGGATGATCCACCACCACCAGTAGTAATCCACCGTCAGGTTCTGGAAGAAGACGAAGTTGATCAGATAGGTCAGCGCCAGCCCCAGCATCCCGGCGAACAGCACCACCGCGATGGCGGTCCAGCGTTTGGCGCGTACGATCGTCGTGCCTACATTTATTAAGAATAGCACCACGCCGAGGGCGATCAGGATCGGCCACGGCATGGGCGACTCGGTGAACGGCTTGCCCCGGCTGGCCTGCAGGAACCAGAAGCTGAACAGCGTGCCCAGGCCCGCGACGACCAGGATGCCGAACTGGATCAGCGCCATCTTCGGGCTGAAGAGCTCCGACTTGGTCTCCTCAGGGATGAAGTAGAACGCCGCGCCCATCAGCCCCAGCAGCAGCCAGAAGATCAGCAGGTTGAGGTGCGTCGAGCGGCTGATGTTGAACGGCAGGACCTGATCCCAATAGGTCGGCCAGATGTAGTAGGCCGCGGTGAGCAGGCCGAAGATGATTTGCAGGAAGAACAGGATCGCCGATATCAGGAAGTAGGGATAGGCGACCAGCTGTGAGCGGTAATGGATTCGTTTGGTGGAGAGACCGAAGCGCTCCCCCAGGCCGGGGATCGCGCCGGAGAGGGACATTTGCTGCTCCATTGCGTTGCCTCCTTCGATAGGGCTGTAGTGGCTACTTCAGGCCGACCATGTACTCGACGAGAGCGTCGCGTTCCGCCGGGGTCAGCGGCAGCCTGGGCATCGTCGTATCGGGCTTCTGCGCCGCGGGGTCGTCCAACCACTTCGCGAGGAACTCGGGGGTGTTGGGCAGCCCGTCATACGGCTCGGAGCCGATCTTGGACAGATCCGGGCCCGGCCCGGCTGCGCCCTGGCCGTTGACCATGTGGCAGCCAGCGCAGCCCTTCTGCTGGAACAGCAGCGCGCCTGTCGATTGGCCGCTGCCGCCTGCCGAGGCCGTGAGCGGCGCGGGCGGCCAGTCGTTGGTGTCGATCCCGCTCACCCAGGTGAAGAAGGCGACCAGGTCTTCGACCTCCGCATCCGTCAACTTTTGGTTGGGCATGGTGGCGTTGGGATCCACGGACTTGGGATCCTTCAGCCAGTCGCGCATCCAGGCTGGACCGCGACGATCCATCGTCTTGGTCAGCTCCGGCGCAAAGTAGCCGCCGATGCCCAGGATCGTGTGGCAGCTATTGCAGTTGCGCGCCTGCCAGACGCGCTTGCCGTTCGCCACCTGTTCCGTCACCTGTGGCGTGCGGGTCGAGTTGACCTGCGCCAGGCTGTCCACGGTCATGGCCACCAGGATCACCAGGAAGAATAGCGTGCCGAAGATGAAGACGTTGCGCCAGTGTTTCTCGTTCATACGGATCCTCCTTGGTTCCGATTGAGACTGACAAGTTTCGGGTATTCCTGACCGGTTATCAGAGCATCGTCCGAACCATTCACCTCCTTTCGTCGCTGACCTGTTCGCCGCGGCGCGCCAGGCGCTCATAAACGCTGGCCCAAAGAGCTGCCCTTGGGGGGGCCTGCCTTTCCGGGTTATATATGAGCTTGGCGAGTATCGGGTATCGCGCGCCGGCGATCTGCCGCAGGTCGACTCCACGGCAAGGCCAGCGATCAGGGTGGGCGAATCGGTCTGGCGGGTGGAGATCCGGTTTATGTGCGGCATTTTGTGTACGAGGCGATTGTACCATAAAACACTAAGTTTGTCTAGTCTCCAATATCGGCCATTTTGTGCCTTATCGCGCGGAGGTTTGCGGCGGCCCCCATCCCCCGACATCTCCCTCCCCTGCGCAGCGGGGGAAGGCCGGGGTGGGGGCGGGAGATTGCCCCCATCCCCCGACCCCTTCCCCCGTCCCGACGGGGGAAGGGGGACATCTCCCTC
>MWBF01000178.1 GCA_002068935.1 Chloroflexi bacterium ADurb.Bin325 | reverse complement strand
CAGTGGGCGAGCCGCCGATGCACGGGCTCGCGACGGAACCGTGATGGTAGTTTTGGGTTGATAAGTAACCGTGCTCATCAAGATGCTCCCGTCGGATAGGTAGTAGATGGCCTCAGCTCTCAGGTTCAGCAGGACACGCTTGCCGCGTCGAGGCTTTGAGGCGCGCCAACGCCACCAGCATCGGCCCCATCTCCGGCTGGTAGCCCAAAGCATTGAGCAGCCGGCTTTCCCAGTCTGGGCCAGGAAGTACCTTCCCGGTCTCCAGGTAAGATATACAGGCCGGCGCCACGCCAGCCGCCTTGGCCAGATCAATCTGGCTCATACGACGCAAGGTGCGGAGCAACTTCAGTGTGGTTGCGAAAGTCATATGCGATTCGGTTGCGTTCATATTATTTATAATAGTAGTTCATATTATGAACCTATAAGATCAAAAAAAGAGACACCATCTAAGGTTCATCTTATGAACTCAGTATATATCATATTATGAACTTCATGTCAAGTACATCAACTGGCTATTTGGCGCAAGGTCTGCTACAATTCCGTCGAGGTACAGGAAATGAACCCTGGAGATAAATTAACGCGCGAGATTGCCGGCCGGGTGCGCGCCGCGCGTGAGCGCGCAGAACCCAAGCTGACCCAGGATGAAATGGGTGAGCGGCTTGGCTTGAGCAGGGTGGCTTATGGCCATTACGAACGCGGCCTGACGCCATTCACTATCCTTCATCTGTTCCAGGTTGCCCATATCCTCGGTCAGCCGGTTGAGTATTTCCTGGGCCTCACCACCGATCTTCATCCCGACGAACAGCTCCTGGTGGGCGCCTATCGGCGTCTGGATGGCTCCGTGCATCAGGCGCGCGTGCTGATTGCCTTCCTGGAGCTGTGCCGGCTTTGGGATGAGACCCCGCCGGCCTCTCAGGACCGGGCGAAACTCCTCCCCGTGATTGTCGCCCAGCAGACGCCGGACGGTAATCTGCAGTTGGTTCGGCAGGGTCTGATGGACGTGCTTCCTGCGCCGGACTTGAGCGACTACGAGCCGGTTGACGGCCAGCCGCTGTCGGAGACCGAGTGGGAGCTGGTGAATTGTCTACGTCGGATGACTCCTGAGGAGCTGAAGGACTTTGAGAGCGAGCTCCAGGCGCGGGTTTCGGGCCATTCTGCTTCTCAAGCGTAGATGAGACCACTTCCTTCTTTTCGTCTTTCGGTAGCGTCCTGATTAGCCGTATCGAGAAGGCGAACCGATTAGCCATGGCAATCTCGCTTTTTGAATCCAGGAGTAGAACATTAGTTCGTTTCCATTGTAACACGACTCGAGTTGAGAGGCAAACGCGGGCCACAAAGCCCAAGACTCGCTGAGCGAAATAGAAACCGGGCGAGGAGACGCTCGCTTCGACCCTTGCTGAATTGCACTGCACCGCAGGCCGTGTGCGGTCGTCGTCGCAGCGACCCCGCTCACATGCTAAGGAGCTAATTAACGTGACTGCCTTTGACAACTTGGACGAACTGACCGAGAAGGGGCGCGCGGGACGTGAGCGCACAGGCTGGTTTCGGGACTACTTCGACGCCGCCGCGACCGCCGGGGTGCTCGGTGATCCCCATGGACAGTTGGCTTATGCTTACCTGCGCTGCTCGTCATCAGGGCAGGTCGAAGAAGGCCGCTCAGGACTTCCCCGCCAGCTTCAACATGTGGCAGAGGTCGCTCAAGCGAACAGGCTCAAGATCACCTGGGAGACGCTCTATTTCGATGATCACTCGGGTTTCGAGTTTGAAGATCGGCCCGCGCTATCTCAACTCCGCCAAACCGTGCAACAACCTCGACGCCTAGCTAATGTGCTGGTCATCGAGTACCTGGATCGTCTGTCGCGCAATGCCAGATGGCATCAGGGCTACCTGTTGGATGAGTTTGCCCGCCTCGGGATCCAGCTCCTGTTCTGGAAGTCATTCAGCTCGGACATCGAACGCGCCGTGATGGGTGCGATTTCAGAGCAAGGAATGCGCGACGAGATTGCTCGCATGGTGGAGGGAACGCGCTTCAAGGCCAAATCCGAGCGGATTACGGCCAAGGTGCGCAAGTTTGGTTTTATCTTTGTCGATGGCAATGGGCAGCCCACCGAAAAGGCGCGCAAGGACACCTACTACGCATTGCATCCGGAAGAGTCGAAGGTTATGGCCTTCGCCTACGAGCGGATCGTCTTCGACGGTTGGTCCATCTATCGAGTGTGCGAACACCTGGAGCGCACAGGGGTCCCTACCCGCCGCAACGCTAAACATTGGCACACAAGCACTATGACCGAGCTGATCCATGATCCGATTTATAAGGGCGAATTCTACGCCAATCGCTTCTACTTTGAGCGCATCACTAACCCCGAGACCGGCAGAACCACTTTGCGCCAACTTCAGCGCCCGCCCGAGGAGTGGATCAGGGTGGCGGTCCCGGCGATTGTCACGCCTGAAGTCTGGCAGCTGGCTCAAGAGATGATTGCTAAGAAGCGAAAGACTGCCAGACGCAATCTGCAACGCGAACGCCTGCTTTCGGGCTATCTGTACTGCGCGCGCTGTGGTAGTACTTTTCAGGGCGCCGGTGGGAACAAGCAGCATCCGTCGCTGTACTACTACTGCCGTAGCTGGACAGAGATTCCCTCCGTCCGACGACTCGTCTACTGTGGGTCGCCCACTGTTTTCGGTCGAATACTCGATGCGCATGTTTGGAGCACCATCATTTCACTCATCTTGGCCCCTGACCTGGTCGCGCTCGGTTTTGGCGAAGATGCAGCCGCAGAAAAGCGCTCCGGATATGCCCAACAGGCCAACTACCTGACCGGGCTCATCAAGAGAAAGGAGCAGGAGCTCGCGCGCTGGGACGATGGCTACGCCGCCGGCTACCTGACCGTAGACGAATGGGGCGCCAAACACAAGGCTGTCCTGGCCGACATTGCCCGGGCACGCGAAGGGTTGCGCAGCATTGAAGCCGCGTTGGGTGAGGTGGCGAAGCTGGAACTTCAGCGTGACACGGCGATTGCCTTTTTTGAGAGTCTGAGGCGGCGAGGTATTGCCCTGGATATGCCCTTCGCCGATAAGCGCAAGATCCTGTCTTTGCTGGTTGATCGGATCTTCGTCGATTCAGTCGAGAAATGGTATCGCCTTGAGGGCACGATTCGGGGTACGTTCTCGTATAGCGCGGAGGCATCCGGGGAGGTAGAGCGCCAGCATGCTATCAGCTTGGCCGTAACTGAATCCGTTGAATCGATATCTACCCCGTATAATCCCGTAAATCCTGTCCGAAACCACTTTTCCCCAGAACACTACGCCACGGGTTGCAGCCAGGTCTGGCCGCCGACATGCGACGCCTGCACCGCTTGGAAGAATTTGTCAAGCCCGATTTTCTTTGCATCGCGCATCAATCCAAGGTATAATCGCGTGTCCGTCAGTGAATCGACACGGGTGGGATGGGTATGACCAACGGCACGGCCGCAACGGAACTCGCACAACAACTGGAGACCCTGCGCCACGCGCTCCGTCACTATGCGTATCGCTATTATGTGCTGGATGACCCGGCCATCAGCGATGCGGAGTATGACACGCTGTGGCAGCGGCTCGTGGCGCTGGAGGCGGCGCACCCGGAGCTGGTGACGCCCGACAGCCCGACGCAGCGCGTGCCCGGCGCGGCCAGCGACCGCTTTGCGAAGGTGCAGCACCCCGCGCCGATGCTCAGCCTGAGCAACGCGGTCACGCCGGAGGAGCTCGTCGCGTGGCGCGACCGCTTCCTGCGGCTGCTGCCCGCGGGCGAGCATGAGCGGCTCCAGTACGTGGTCGAGCCGAAGATCGACGGGCTGACCGTGGTGCTGCACTACGAGGACGGGCGGTTCGTGCTGGGCGCGACGCGCGGGGACGGCGTCGTCGGCGAGGATATCACCGCCAATCTGCGCACGGTCCAGGCCGTGCCGCTGCGCATCCCGGTGGCCGAGGATGCGGAGGTCGCGCCGCCCGGCCGGCTGGTCGTGCGCGGGGAGGCGTACACCGCGATCGCGGACTTCCAGCGGTTCAACGCGGAGCAGGCGGAGACGGGCGAGCGCACCTATGCCAACCCGCGCAATTTTGCCGCGGGGTCGCTGCGCCAGCTCGATGCGCGCATCACCGCGGGCCGGCCCATCCGGCTGTGGGTGTACCAGATCGTCGTGTTCGAGGGCGGGGACGCGGCCGCGCCGGCCAGCCAGTGGGAGGCGCTGGACTATCTCGCGCGGCTCGGCTTCCCGGTCGAGACGCGGCGCTGGCTGTTCGACGACTTCGACGCGGTCGTCGCGCACTGCGTGGCCTGGGGCGAGAAGGGCCGCCGCGAGCTGCCCTACGAGGCGGACGGGCTGGTCGTCAAGGTCAACGACTTCGCGCTGCAAAACCGGCTGGGCTACATCGGCAAGGACCCGCGCTGGGCGGTCGCATACAAGTATGCCGCGGCGGAGGCGGTCACGCGGCTGCTCGATATCCGGGTCAACGTCGGGCGGACGGGCACGCTCAACCCGTATGCGGTGCTCGAGCCGGTGCAGATCGGCGGGGTCACGGTGTCCGCGGCCACGCTGCACAACGAGGATTACGTGCGCGATCTGGACATCCGCGTGGGCGACATGGTCGCGGTCAAGCGCGCCGGCGAGGTGATCCCCCAGGTGCTGCGACCCCTGGTCGAGCTGCGCACGGGCAGCGAGCAGCCGTGGGAGATGCCCAAGACCTGCCCGGCATGCGGCACGCCGGTGGTGCGGCTGCCCGGCGAGGCCGCGACCTACTGTCTGAACAGCGCGTGCCCGGCCCAGCTCGTGCGCGGCGTCGAGCATTTCGTCGGCCGCGGCGCGATGGATATCGCGGGCTTCGGCATCAGACAGGGCGAGCTCTTCGTGTCGCTCGGCTATATCAAGGATCTGGCCGACATCTACTATCTGACGCGCGAGAAGCTGACCGGGCTGGAGGGGTACGGCGACAAGCGCATCGACAACCTGCTCGCGGCCATCGAGGGCTCGAAGCAGCGGCCGCCCGCGCGGCTGCTGACCGCGCTGGGCGTCCGGGGCGTCGGCGAGGTGGCGGCCGAGGCGCTGATGGAGCATTTCGGCTCCATCGATGCGCTGGCCGCGGCCGCGCAGCCGGAGCTGGAGAGCGTCCCCGGCATCGGCCCGACGCTGGCGCAGGCGATCGTGGACTGGTTCGGCCAGGAGCTGAACCGTCGGGTGATCGCCAAGCTCAAGGCCGCGGGCGTCAACATGGCGCAGCCGCGCCGCGCGGCGGCCGCGCAGCCGCTGGCCGGCCTGACGTTCGTCATCACCGGCACACTGCCGACCCTGAGCCGCGACGCGGCGCGCGATTTCATCAAGGCGCGCGGCGGCAAGGCGACCGACTCCGTGAGCAAGAACACGAGCTATCTGGTGGCGGGCGAAGCGCCCGGCTCCAAGCTCGCCAGGGCCCAGCAGCTCGGCGTGCCGGTCATCGACGAGGCCGGCCTGCTGGCGCTGGCCGAACAGAATTCGTAACGATCCACCATGAAAGGATTTGCGCTCTTCCCATGACTGAACAGAACGCCAACACGGTCCAGATCCAGTGTCCCAATTGCGGCACGCAATATGCCGTGCCGGTGCGCACGATGATCGACGTCAGCGCCGACCCGCGGCTGCGCCAGCAGTTTCTCGCCAACCAGATCAACGTGGCCGTCTGTCCCAACTGTCAGACCGGCGGCCTGCTCGAGGTGCCGCTCGTCTATCACGACGCCGGCGCGGAGTTCTTTGCCGTCTACTTCCCGCAGCAGCTCAACATCAGCGAGATGGAGAAGCAGAAGATGATCGGCGACCTGACGCAGTCCATCATGCGCCAGTTGCCGCCGGATCAGCGCAAGGGCTATTTCCTGAGCCCGCGGCAGTTCGTCAACCGGCGGAACTTGATGGATGCGGTGCTGGGCACGATGGGCTTCACGCAGGAGGAGCTGGATCGCCAGCGCAAGAAGGCCAAGATGGTCGAGCAGTTCATGGTGATGGCCGACGACCCCAAGGGCCTGCAGATGATGCTCAAGGGGAACGATGCGCAGATCGACGCGGAGTTCTTCAGCATCCTGGCGACCATGCTGCAACAGGCCGAGGCCACGGGCGATACGAAGACCGCCGAGCGGCTCACCCTGCTGCGCGAAGGCCTGATGCCCATCACGGCGTTCGGCAAGCGGCTGCAGAAGCAGCGCGCGGCGGTCGAGGGGCTGCGCGACCTGAAGGATCCGGACGAGTTTCTCGCCCGCGTCATCGCCGGCGACGAGGACGAGGTCGCGGCGCTGACGTTTGCGGCCCGGCCGCTCATGGACTACGCCTTCTTCCAGAAGCTGAGCGAGCGCGTCGATGCCAGCGAGGGCGCGGAGAAGACGCGGCTCGCCCAACTGCGCGACCACCTGCTCGAGACCACCCAACAGCTCGACCGGGTCGCGCGCGAGGCCATGGAGGAGGGCGCAAAGCTGTTGCAGGAGCTCGTCGACTCGCCCAGCCCGCGCTCCGCGACGCAGGAGCACATGGCCGAGATCGACGAGGCCTTCATGAACCTCCTCGCGGCCAACATGCAGAAGGCGCGGCAGGACAAGGATGAGGCGCTCTTCGATCGGCTGATGATGATCTACGACGAAGTGATGGATATGATCCAGGAGAGCCTCCCGTCCGAAGTGCAGTTCGTGGACGCGCTGCTCAACGAGGAGTATCCGGACGGCACGCGCGCCATGCTCCAGGAGAACCGCGCGTCGGTCACGCCCGAGGTGCTGGATCTGATGGAGCAGATGTCGAAGGATCTGGCCCAGCGCGATGACGACGGCGCAAAGGAGACGGCCAAGCGCCTGCGCGATATCCGCACCCAGGCCCTGTTGCTCGCATAACCGGGCCGGCCGGCGCAAGGCGCGGCCGGACAATCGACGGGAACCCTGGCGTCCTGGCCCGGACCGGTCTTCGACCGCGCCGGGCCAGGCGGGAAAGCGCGCGCCCCGCGCGTCTTCGCGGCTCAGAAGAGGGTCAGTTGAACGCTGAGATCATCACCTCGGGGACCGAGCTGCTGCTCGGCGAGATCGTCGATACGAACTCCGTCTATATCGCCCGTGCGCTGCGAGACATCGGCGTCAACCTCTATTACAAGACCAGCATCGGCGACAACATCGGGCGCACGGCCGAGGCGCTGCGCGTCGCGCTCGGCCGCGTGGATGTGGTGATCGTCACCGGCGGCCTGGGGCCGACGGTAGACGATGTCACGCGCGAGGCGGTGGCCGCGGCCACGGGCCGCGCGCTGGCGCTCGATACGGAGTGCCTGGCGCAGATCGAGGCGCTGATGACGCGCTGGGACCGGCCGCTGAAGGACAACAACCGCCGGCAG
>MWBF01000177.1 GCA_002068935.1 Chloroflexi bacterium ADurb.Bin325 | reverse complement strand
GGCCCCGCGGTGCCGCGGGAGGAGCGAGCCGTGGACGTTGACGCAGCCGAAGCGCGGCAGATCCAGGACCGCCTGCGGCAGGATCAGCCCGTAGGCCGCGACCACGATCACAGCGGGCCTCAGCGCGGCCAGCTCCGCCTGGGCCTCCGCGGTGCGCAGCGTGCGCGGCTGCTGGAGGGCCAGGCCGTGTTGCAGCGCCAGCCGCTTGACGGGCGACGCCTCGACCTGTCGGCCGCGGCCCGCGGGCTGGTCCGCGCGCGTCAGCACGCCGACCACCTCGTATGAGGCGGCCAGCAGGGCTGCCAGCGACGGCACGGCAAATTCGGGCGTGCCCATGAAGACGACGCGTGTCATGCCGCGAATATAACACAGCCGCGCGCGAAGGGCCAAGCCGCGGCATCCCCAACCAACGCCTCCCTCCCCTGCGCAGCGGGGGAGGGCCGGGGTGGGGGGACCAGCTGGCCCCCATCCCCTGACCCCTTCCCCCGTTCCGACGGGGGAAGGGGTTTTACGTCGGACGCCTCCCTCCCCTGCGCAGCGGGGGAGGGCCGGGGTGGGGGCCAGCTGACCCCCATCCCCTGACCCCTTCCCCCGTCCCGACGAGGGAAGGGGCGTTCCCCTATACCAGAAATGGGTGTATAATGGCGGGCGGCGGGCGCGCTCCTCTCGCCCCCTTATACCTGTCCGGAGACGCATCATGGAAAGCCGTATCTCATCCGTGCTAACTGATCCCCGGCTGCGCCGCGAGATAGCCGAGGCCGAGGTCGTGCCCGGCATCAGCGCGCGCGCGGGCGCCCGCGCCTTCATCGGGGATGACCTGCCCGGCCTGTCGGCCGGCGAGGAGGCAGTCGTCCTGCTGACCGGACGGCCATCCCTATTGGTGCGCAAGAACCGCTTCGAGCTGCCCCGTTCAGGCAGTTGGGCTGACATCCTGTCGGCCCGCCGCGACATCATCGAGGCCCGGCTGCCGTCCATCGGCCGCATCGAGGTGGACGACGGCGCGGGCTATCGCCACTGCGGGACGGGTTGGGTCATCGCCGAGCGCGTCATTGCGACCAACCGGCATGTCGCCGAGATCTTTGCCCGCAAGGCCGGCGCGGGCGGGCGCTTCCTGAAGAGCTTCCTGGGGACAGACATGGCCGCGCGCATCGACTTCTGCGAGGAGTACCAGAGCCGCGAGGCGTTCGAGGTCGGTGTGGAGGAGATCATCTTCCTGGAGGACGTGGATCGCGCGCTGCCCGATATCGCGTTCCTCAAGCTGGCCGCGCACGGCGACCTGCCGGCGCCGATCCCCGTGTCGAACGCGCCCTTGCAGCCCGGCGCATCGCTGGCCGTCGTCGGCTACCCCGCGTTCGACCCGCGCTACGGCCTCGATGCCGCGGAGGCGGCCAAGGCGATCTTCGGCACGATCTACGACGTCAAGCGCCTCAGCCCCGGCTGTGTGATGAGCGTGAGCAGCCACACCTGGGCCTTTGCGCACGATGCGACGACCCTGGGCGGCAACTCCGGCTCGCCCGTGCTGGACGTGGACACCGGGTACGTCATCGGGATGCACTTCCTCGGCGACTTCCGCCGCGCCAACTATGCGGTCAAGGCGAGCACGCTGCTCGACAAGGCCCTGGCGAATTCGGTCACGGCGCTGTCGCGCGATCTGCTGCCCCCGGCTGCGCCCGCGCCTGAGCCGGAGATGGCCGGCGAGGAGGAGGCCCGCGTAGACAATCTGGCGGATCGGACGGGCTACGACGCCAAATTCCTGGGCGCGCGGCTTGTCGTGCCGCTGCCCACGGTCACGGGCGCGCAGGCGGATCGCGTGCTCAAGTTCCCCGACCCCGTGACCGGCGAGCTGATCGACACGGCCAAGTATACGCACTTCTCGGTCGTGATGAACCGCGAGCGCCGGCTCTGCTTCTACTCGGCAGTGAACATCGACGGCAAGCGCTTCGTCAAGGTGGGCGGCCCGCGCCCCGCCTGGCGGTTCGACCCGCGGCTGCCGAAGGAGGCGCAGATCCTCGACGAATGCTATGGCAGGGAGGCGGAGGGGAAGTTCAGCCGGGGCCACATGACCCGTCGCGAGGATCCCAACTGGGGACCGGCCGCAGAGCAGGCGAACAAGGACACCTTCTACGCTCCGAACGCCACGCCCCAGTTCCAGCCGTTCAACGCCGGCATCTGGTTCCGCCTCGAGGAGTATGCGCTCGAAAACGCGGCCCAGGACAACATGCGCATCAGCGTGTTCACCGGCCCGATCTTCAGCGACGATGACCCGCTCTACTTCGGGGTGCTGGTGCCGGTGCGCTTCTGGAAGGTGATCGCGTTCCGCCACGACCGGACCCGCAAGCTCTCCGCGACCGGCTACATCATCTCCCAGCGCGACATGCTGCCCGGCGTCGAGTTCGTCTTCGGGCGCTTCCAGCTCTACCAGACATCCATCGCGGAGATCGAGGGGCTGACCGAGCTCTCCTTCGGCAAGCTGAGGGAGGCGGATCCGCTGCGCCCGGTTCGTGTAGAGCCCGGCCCGCGGATCGCCGCGCGTTCGCGCTCCCGGCGCACAGCGAGGGGGCAGGCGCACAGCCTGCCCCCTCGCGCATTACATCCGCGCGACCGCCGCGTGGATGCGATCCAGCGCCAGCTCGATGTTGTCCAGCGAGTTGGCAAAGCAGAGCCGCAGATATCCCTCGCCGTTCGGCCCGAACGCCGTGCCCGGCAGCACGGCCACGCCTGCCTCGTTCAGCAGCATGTCCGCCCACCAGTCCGCGCTGCGGCCATAGGATGCGATGTTCGGGAAGGCATAGAACGCGCCCTGCGGCACGCGGCAGCGCCAGCCCGGGATGGCGTTCAGCCCCGCGACCAGCACGTCGCGGCGGCGCTGATACTCGGCCACCACCTGTTCCACCGGCTCCTGCGGGCCTCTGAGCGCCTCGATCCCCGCGACCTGGGTGAAGCTTGCGGTGCAGCCCACCGCGTGGGTCAGCAGCAGCTCGACGCGCTCGGCCAGCGCCTCCGGCATGATGCCGTAGCCCAGCCGCCAGCCGGTCATCGCATAGGTCTTGGAGAAGCCGTCGCAGATGATCGTCCGCCCGGCCATGCCGGGGAGGGCCGCGATGCTGGGCGCGGGCCGGCCGTCGAACGCCAGCCGCATGTAGATTTCGTCCGAGAGCACCCAGATATCGCGGCGGATGGCGACCTCCGCGATGTGTTGCAGGGCCTCCAGCGGCATCACGCCGCCGGTGGGGTTGCTCGGCGAGTTGAGGATGATGAGCCGGGTGCGGTCGGTGATGAGGCGGTCGAACGCGGCCAGGTCGAACGAGAAATCGGCCTCCTCGGACAGCGGCACGGGCCGCGCAACCCCACCCGCGACGCCGATCATCGCGGCGTAGGTGGGGAAGCCCGGATCCGGATAGATCACCTCGTCGCCGGGGCGCACGAGCGCCAGCGTGGGGAAGAAGAGCGCGGGCTTGGCCCCGGGGCCGACCACGACCTGCTCCGGCCGGATGGCTATGCTGCGGCGCGCGCTGGCGTCCTCCGCGATCGCGGCGCGCAGGGCCGGGATGCCCGCGGAGGGGGTGTAGCGGGTGAAGCCCTGCTCGATGGCCCGGATGCCCGCCTGGGCCACGTGGCCGAAGGTCGGCACGTCGGGCTGGCCGATCTCCAGGTGGATGATGTGTCTGCCGACCGCTTCCAGCGCCTGGGCGCGGGCCAGCATGTGGTATGCGCCCTCCGGCTCCAGGTGTCCAACGCGTTCTGCGAAATCCATGATGCCTCACGTCGAGATGGTATCGGGAAACCGGGGCCATTCTACCATAGATTGCTAAATGGCTGTCACCCCCTCGGCCCCCCTCTCCTGACCCTGGCGAGCCTTCGGCTCGCACGTCAGGAGAGGGGGATGGGGGGTGAGGCAAATCAGAGTGAGTTTCGGACAGATGCTCAGCCAAATCCTGTCAATCCTGTCCAAACAACCGCCCTTGGAAGGGACGGCGCGGCCGCCCTGAAGGCCGCTCAGAGCACGCGTGAAGGCGAGGCCCCGGCCGGCATGGGCGGTGTACGCCTGTGGACACACGCCGGCCGGCCGAAGCCTCGCAACCCCTGCTATCACGTCTGCGCCCTTGCAGACGCCGTCAGGCTACGGAGACCTCCTGATCCAGGAGTTCGGCCGCGGGGGCAGGCTCGGACAGGCGCGCGGCCGACTGCTCGTCGAAGCCCAGCCCGCAGTCCTCGCCGTCCACCGTGCCCTCGTTGACGTACTGCGTCAGCTCGCAGACGCTCCACTGCTCGATGCCCAGCCTGTCCAGCGTGCGGCCGCGACGCCAGTAGTCGGTGCGGTGGACGATGCACGCGAGCCGGATGATGGCGTCCATCGCGCGCACCGACACCCCGAACCGCTGGCCGAGCGCGGCCAACGGCACGAGGCTCATCGGCACGTCCTCGAAGATGTAGCGATGGTTGAGGGTGGGCGGCGCCTGGATCCCATAGTAGCCCGGCTGGTTGTGGATCGCCTCGTTCAGGTCGTTGCCGGTGGCGTTGTAAGCCATCTGGAGCCATTCCAGCGCGCTCTGCGCGCGGACGCCCAGCGCGGCCGCGACGGTCAGCCGCTCGCGATCCAGCGCCTCCAGGATGCGGGCCACCGAGGGCGTGACCCCCTCGATGTAGAACTGATAGTCGCCGTGCGTCGCCTCGATCCAGCCCGCGTTGAGCAGCGTCAGCGCCGGGTGGAAGATGGCGCCCATATTGTCGAGGCTGGTCTTGAGCACGTTGCCGCCGTCGATGAACTGCGGGTATGCGGGCTGGAGCGCGTCCAGCACGGCCTGGGTGCGGATCGCGGGCAGCGCGGCCAGCGGCACGGCCTCCTTGACGCGGAAGATGCGCGCCTGGGCCGGGCCGTCGGAGCGGCTGGCGTAGATGAACGTCCCGGCCTCGGCCACCGTCACTGCGGCCCGACAGCCGTGATCCCGCAGCACCTTTGCGAACTCGATCGCGCCGCAGGTGCGCCCCGGGTTGAGCACCACGATCTGCCCATCGCGCAGGTGCGGGGCGCAGCCCTGCGCCACGTCGCGATGCGCGGAGGACGGGGTGACGACCATGATGATATCGGCGTCGGCCGCGGCCTCGGCATAGTCGGAGGTGACGCGGGCCAGCCGGCCGAAGCCGCCGGGCAGGCCGTCGTTGCGTTCCAGGTCGATGCCCCCGCGCAGCCGGATGGCGGTCACGCGCTCCGGCGTGCGGTTGAAGAGCGTCGTCGGAAAGCCCATCAGCGCGAGGTGCGCGGCCATTGCCCGGCCGCCGTGCCCGCTGCCGATCACCGTATAATGTGCATTGGCATGCATCATGTCCTCCTCATGCTAATTCCAGGGTCGGCCGTCCGGAGGGTGCGACGAGGCGCAGCCCCGCCAGCCGTTCTGTCTCGCCGAGCGCGCGGCCCGTGGCCGGGTCCACCGCCACGCACGCGCCGCGCTCGTCGATGCGCGTGACGATCACGCCGCGCGCATAAGGGTTCCCCTTGAGCTGGGGCGCATCCAGGATGCCGTATTCGACGGCCGCGGCCAGGGTCGCCGCATCCGCCAGCGGGTCGGCCGTCGGGGCCGCGGCCAGGCCGCGGATGGCGTCCAGCGTCAGCCGCGCCTCCGCGATCAGCTCGGCCTTGCGCGCCTGGACGGCCGGGTCCGCGGCCATGTCGGGCGCGCCGGCCAGGGCGTTCTCGATGGCGCGGTGCGCCACCTTGCAGGCCGCGATCACGTCCGCGGCGGTCGCCGCGTGATCCGCCTCGGTGTGCCCGACGACGTGGACGATGTGCGGCTCGAGCTGCATCTGCACGTAGGTCGCCGCGGCCAGGTGGCCGCGCGCGGCCTCCGGGTCCAGCGGGAAGCTGAGCAGGCCGGCGCGCGTCTGCCGCCAGATGCGGAAGTCCGCGGTCTCCAGTTCGGCCGTCATCTCGAGGATGGCCAGCATCTTCGCCAGATCCATGGCGTCGGAGAGGCCGTTCGGGCTGTTGAACATGAGCTGCGCGATGTAGTCGCGCACGCCGCAGGCCCGCGCGTTGTATGCGGAGAGGTAGGCGGCCGCGACATAGACCACGTCCGGCGCGTCGCGCATGCCCCAGTGGTGCGGCTCGTTGGCCTCCACCGGCACGCCGCGCCGGGCATACCACGCCATCAGCTCCTGGTGCAGGGCCAGCGACTCGGCCAGCCCGTGCGGCCCGCGGCCGTCCATGGCATTGAACCAGAACAGCGGCACCGCGGCCCAGGCCAGGTTGATGGTCTCCAGATACATCTCGGCCAGGCGGATGAAGTCGTCCGTGCCGGAATAGGTGCGCAGCAGCGGGCAGTTGCCCGTGCGCGCGGCCGCGTAGAGGCTGCGATAGTCGGCCGCGCTGCGCACCGGCACGCCGCCCGCGCCGCGCCGCCGCGGATCCTGGCGCTCCGGGTGGAAGAAGTTTTCCTGCGCGTCCTGGTCGATGCCCAGCGAGATGACGTCGAGGACGCGCGCATCCGCGATCTCCGCGATCCCGGCGCGCGTGGCCTCCAGCGACGGCAGTCCGAAGTGATGGCGCAGCAGGGGATAGGGGGCTTTCCAGGCGAGGCGCTCCAGCAGGGTCGCGGGCGGCGCGGCGGCCACGTCCGGCCCGCCGCGGCCCCGCAGGTAGGCCAGTACCGTCTCGGCCGGCTCCGAGCCGTCGAACACGGCGTCGAAGAAGCCGGACAGGCTGCGCGCCCGCGCGGCGACCGGCGGCGTGCCGCCGAAGGCGAAGCGCACGCCCGCCTGGCGCAGGCCATCGGCGCTCTCGGCGAATTCGGCCAGCAGGGCCGCGCCGTTTTCGGGGGTCAGCCGATACGAGACGCCGACCAACTGCGCGCCGTGTTCCTGCGCGGCCCGGATGAGCTGTTCGGGCGCGACCGCGGGGCCGAGAAAGACGCCCTGCCAGCCGGCCTGCTCGGCCAGCCGCAGGAACCGCGTGACGCCGGCGACATGCACGCATTCGCCGAGCGCAGCGGCAACGACAACGGGTTTTTTCTGCATGAGACGCTCCTGTCAACGCTCGCGGCCGCGGCCGGCCCGCTCCATGCGGGGACGACGGCTGTCGCGCGGCGTCGATCACCGGTTTTGCTGGATAGAAGACAGGAGTCTGAGGAGAAGGCGGCGAGATACCTTGCTCGGATGAGGTGCCTGTCTCTTCCAATCGCCTGCGGGGTTAGCTGACGGGTTCGGGCTGGAAGATGATTGCCCTACGCACGGATCGTGCGATTCACCCCAATACGGTGGGTCCCCCGTCTCCCTCTCGGGAGTTCGGCTCTAGCATTACACCGACAAGATTATAGCATGAACCGGGCCGATTCTGCAAACTATTATCCATTGTGGAAAATGTTTCATGCGGGTGGGGTGATCGAGC
>MWBF01000176.1 GCA_002068935.1 Chloroflexi bacterium ADurb.Bin325 | reverse complement strand
GTCTTCACCAGCGGGATGCGCCCCGCCTCGATCGACGTCCGGCAGGCCTCGATCATCCCGTAGTCTTCCCACTCGTAGAAGCGCCCGCCCTGACAGGGGAACACCACGACCGGCTTGCCCGCGTGGCCGAAGATCTTGAGCTCCATGTCGTGCCCGATGTGCGGGCTGTACCATCTGTGATATTCGCCAAACATCATCCCTGGAGCTCCTGGATATAGTGCGCCACGGCAATCATCTCCTCGCGGTCGGGCGTGCGCACCAGATAGGTGTAATCGCCCATCGCCAGGCTGAAGACGGGGCTGATGGCCTCGTGATGGGCGATGCAGTAGCCGAACGTCGTCAGGATATCGTCGTGCGAGTGACGATACCACTTGTTGTCCTTGCGGCCCACGTAGCAGCAGTAGTACTTACGGGTGTAGTGTTCCATGAACTTGTTGTTGACCACGACGTTGGCCCAGCCCCAGTAGAGATCGACGTCGCACGAGTAGTTGTACACATCGAGCGCGGGGCCGCCGGGCGGCCGGATGTTCACCTCCAGCGCGACCAGCTTGCCCTCCGGCGTGCGGAAGAACTCGAAGTGGAAGAACCGCTCGCGCACATCGAACTCCTTGAGCAGCCGGCGGCCGGCCTCCTCCAGATCCGCGGGGATGTCGCGATCCGCATAGAAGTAGATGTGGCGATCCTCGTTGACGACCTCCATGATGCCCTGGCTGTAGACGAGCGACCCGAAGAAGACCGGCCGGCCGTCGCGATCCGCCAGGCCGTCGAAGGTGCAGATCGTGCCGCGCACGAACTCCTCCAGGACGTAATCGACGGGCGGCTTGGTGGCAAAGAAGCGTTCCAGCGCCGCGGCGTCGTCGAGCCGGAAGGTGTTGGCCGCGCCGACCCCGATGTCCGGCTTGGCGACCAGCGGATAGCCGGTCTGCGCGGCCAGCGCGCGCGCGGCGTCGATGTCGGCGATCAGCCCGCCGCGCGCCGACGGCACGCGCGCGCGCTCGAACGCGGCCTTCATCAACGACTTGCGCTTGTATGCGGCAATCTCGTTGATGCCCGGCCCGAACATGTTGAAGTCCGCGCGCAGCCTGGCCTCGGTCTCCATCCAGTACTCCGAATGCGCCTCGACCCGGTTGAGGCGGCCATGCCGGTGGACAAAGTAGCCGCAGGCGCGCAACAGCTCGTCATAGTTGAGCATATCGCCGACGCGATAGTAGTCGGCCAGCGCCTCGCGCAGCTCGGGGCGCAGCCACTCGTAAGGTTCGTCGGCCAGCCCCAGCACGTTGACGCCGAGCCGGGCCAGATGCACGCTGAACAGATAGTAGTTGGGCGGGAAGTGGGGCGAAAGATGGACGTAGTTCATAGGGCGTCTATCCGATAAATCTCGACAGAAAGATGGCCGGCCCCATGTCAAGGGCTGGCTGAAGCGGGCCGGACGTTCCGATCTACGGCAAGGCGGCCATGTCTGAGGCCGCGGGCGCAGGCTCAGCCCGCATATGCGGCCGCGCCGTGCTCGCGGCCCACGCGGAACATCGTCAGGATGTTGTCCAGCGGGATGCCATCGTGCAGCGAATGATCCGACGCGAGGATGTAGCCGCCGCCCGGCGCGGCCGCGTCGATGGCCGCGCGCACCTCCGCGGCCACATCGTCCGGCGTGCCATACGGCAGCGTGCGCGAGGAGTCGATGTTGCCGATCAGGCAGAAGCGGTCGCCGTAATGTTCCTTGACCCACGGCAGATCCATCCCCGCGGTGCGTTGCAGCGGATGGAGCGCGCTGATCTTCGTCTCCGCCGCAAGATCGGGCAGGTAGTCGGTCAGATGCCCGCAGCAGTGCAGCAGCACCGGCACGCCCAGCCCGTCCACATACTCCACCAGGTCGACCAGGTACGGCAGATAGTACTGGCGGAAGTGGCTCAGCTTCATGAAGCCGCGCCGGCTGTCGCCCAGGTCGTCCGACAGCCACAGCGCATCCACGCCCGCGGCGACGGAGAGCCTGGCGGCCTCCTTGTTGTACGCGTTCGACATGGCGAAGATCTCGGTCAGCAGCGCGGGGTCATCGTAGAGCGCGTAGCCGATCTGCTCGTAGCCCATCAGCAGCCACGCCGTCGTGAACGGGCCGGTGATGCCGCCGGTGAGCGCGAGGTCGTCGTGCGCCAAGGTGTGGAACAGCTCGAGCGCATCGGTCCGGCCGGGCAGCGTCGGGTCGGGCGGCCGGTAGCGCTGCCAGTCCGCGCGCGACTTGATGGGATAGTCCACCGGCGCGTCGATGGGCCAGGACGCCTCGTTGTGCTGATAGGTCGTGCCCCATTCGTCGATATAGGTGTTCTCGTCCAGCCGCGGCGGCTGGAAGCCGTTGAACCCGCCGAAGGGCAGCCAGACGCCGTCCATGTCCAGGGTCAGGGCGCAGGCCACGGCGTCGGGGGTGTTATACTCGCCGGGCCGGTGGCCGATCAGCGCCTCGTACAGCGGCTCCTGGAACAGGAAGTCGAAGAGCGGCACGCGATCCGGCTGCCCGCGGCGGACGGCGGTCATGAAGCGCTCGCGGCGGGTCATGGAGGGCGGAAGGTCGTTCATCGCGGGGTCCCTGCTTCATACAGAAAACATGAGGCCTCGTGCCCATTGTCGCCGACGCTGTACAGGGGCGGCGGCTCGGTCTTGCAGCGATCCATGCGCATGGGGCAGCGGGCGTAGAAACGGCAGCCGTAGACTCGTTGCAGCCGGGTGGCGTCCTCCGGCGGCAGCTTGATGTCGGTGTCCCACTTGTGCTTGGGGTTGGGCGCGGGGATCGAGGCGATGAGCTCCTGCACATACGGGTGCTTGGGGTGTTCGATGATATCGACGGTGTGCCCGCGCTCCGCCACGACGCCCTGGAACAGGATCACCATCTCGTCGCCGATCTGGTAGGCGGTGGACAGGTCATGGGTGATATAGAGGAACGAGATGCCGTGTTCGTCGCGCAGCCGCAGCATGATGTCGAGGATCATCGCGCGCAGCGACGCATCGACCGCGGATACAGGCTCGTCCGCCACGATGAGCCGGGGCTGCAACATGTACGCGCGGGCCACCATGACGCGCTGGCGTTGGCCGCCGCTGAGCTGGTGCGGGTGCTTCTCCAGGATCTCGTCCCCGCGCAGGCCGACCAGCTTGAGCGCGTCCTCGATCAGCGCGCGGGCCTCCTTCTTGGTGCGCGCCATCGGGAAGTGGCGCATCGCCATGTCGAAGATGTGCTGGACGCGGAAGAAGGGGTTGTAGACCTCGTAGGGGTCCTGGAAGATGGCCTGCACCTCCTTGCGGTAGGCCAGCCGCCCGCGGCGATCCATCTGGCCGATGTCCTGGCCCTTGTAGAGGATGTGGCCCTCCGTCAGCGGCATGAAGCCGAGGATGGCGTTCGCCAGCGTCGTCTTGCCGCTGCCGCTTTCGCCGGCGATGGTGGTGATGCGCGCCGGCGACTCGTGGATCTCGAGGTTGAACCGGTCGAGCGCGACCAGCGGCGGGGCGCTGTCCAGGAAGCCCCCGCCGAACGTCTTGGTTGCGTTCTTGATCTGCAGAATGGGTGTCGCCATGGCTATGCCAGCCTCGCACTCTTGACCTTGAAGCAGGCCACGAAATGATCGGGCGCGATCTCTTCCAGCGGCGGACGGCCCGCGCGGCATTCGTCGGTCACATACGGACAGCGGAACTGGAAGATGCAGCCGGGCGGCGGGTTGCGCAGGTCGTGGGTCAGCCCCTCCGTGACCTTCAGCGGCTTGCGCTCGTCGATGGACGGGATCGACTCGATGAGCAGTTGCGTGTACGGGTGCAGCGGCTCCTCGAAGATGGCCTCGACCGGCCCGACCTCGACCAGGTTGCCGGC
Source organism: Chloroflexi bacterium ADurb.Bin325 (assembly GCA_002068935.1). Classification (GTDB taxonomy): domain Bacteria; phylum Chloroflexota; class Anaerolineae; order CG2-30-64-16; family CG2-30-64-16; genus MWBF01. The sequence continues at coordinate 3,602 of MWBF01000176.1, read as the reverse complement.
GTACATGACCGCCACCCGGTCGACCATCTGCGCCTGGAGGCCCATGTCGTGGCCGATCATCAGCATCGAGACGCCGAGCCGCTTCTTCACATCGAGGAGCGTCTGCGCGACGACCCGCTGCACCACCACGTCGAGCGCGCTGGTCGGCTCGTCCGCGATGATGACGGGCGGGTTGAGCGCGATCGCCATCGCGATGCAGACGCGCTGCTTCATGCCGCCGCTGAGCTCGTGCGGGAACATCTCGTAGACGCGCGCGGGCAGCCCCACGTCGTCCAGAAGCTGCAGGATACGCTGCTTGAGCGTCGCGCGGCCGAGCTGGCGCTCGTGCGCCAGGATCGCATCGCCCATCTGCTCCTTGATCTTGAGGACCGGGTTGAGCGAGTTCATCGCGCCCTGCGGCACGAGCGCCAGCTTGCGCCAGCGCAACTGGCGCAGCTCCCGCTCGCTCAGGCTGTTCAGCTCCTCGCCGTCTACCCAGATCTCGCCGTGGGTGATCTTGCCGGGCGACTGGACCATCTGCAAGATCGCCATCGCGACGGTCGTCTTGCCGCAGCCCGACTCGCCGACCAGGCCCATGATCTCGCCCTGGCGCAGATAGAAATTCACGCTGTTGGCCGCGATGACGGCCCCGCGCGAGGTGAAGTAGTGGACGCTGAGATCCTTGACCTCCAGAATCTTGGGCGTCTCGTTGATGCGATGGATCATGCCTTCACCCCCCTCAGGCGCGGATTGGCAATCTCATCGAGGCCCATCGTGATGAGGAAAAAGCCGGTGAAGATGATCATCAGGATGAGGATCGGCGGCATCCACCACCAGTACAGGCCGCGCATCAGCGCCGATGCGCCCGTGGCCTGGTTGATGATCAGCCCCAGCGAGGGCACGCGCGCCGGCCCCAGCCCGAGCACCTCCAGCCCGGTCGCGCCCAGGATGGCGCCCGAGATGCCGCCCGTATAGCTGGCAGCCAGCCAGGGCAGCATGTTCGGCAGCATTTCGATAAACATCACCTCGAAGGCGTTGGCCCCCGACAGGATCGCCATCCGCACATAGCCGCGCTCGCGCAGGGTCAACACCTGGGCGCGCACGATCCGGGTGGGGTGCGGCCAGGCGAACAGGGCCAGGATCAGGGCCATCACGGTGGTGTCCTGCATCCGCACATGGGCGGCAATCACGACCAGGACAGCCAGCGACGGGATGGTGGTGGCCGAATCGGCCAGCGTGCGGATGATGTTATCGACCTTGCCGCCCATGTAGCCGGCCAGCGAGCCCAGCACCAGCCCCACCCCCAGGCCGATCGAGGCGGCAATCAGGCCGACCTTGAGCGAGGAGGGCGTGCCGACGATGAGCTGGGCCAGCATGTCGCGGCCCATGTTTTCCGTGCCCAACGGATGCGCGATGTTGCCCTTCAGCGCCCAGATGGGGGGCAGGCTGCGCGGGGAGGAGCCCACATATGCCAGATCGGTGTTCCAGAAAAGCGGCCCCACCAGGCCGATGAGGACCACGACCAGGATCATGCTGCCGCCGATGACCAGCTTTTTGTTCAGCCACTCCGGGTTATAGCGGCTGACGCTGCGCCGCACCATGACATCGGCCGGCGAAGGGGTCGAACGCTGAGATGCAGTTACGGCCATAAATCACTCTCTCTCCGCACTACATCTGGCTGCGGCGGAATGTGATGCGCGGGTCGATCAGCGGATAGAGCAGATCGAGCAGAAACACGCTGGTGGCAGTTATCAGGATCATCAGGTTGCAGATGGTCTGCATCACCGTATAGTCCTGCGTGATGATGGCCCGGTAAAGGGTGTACCCTGTGCCCGGATAGGCAAAGATATACTCGACCAGCATCGAGCCGCTGATCAGCCCGCCCATGCCCAGGGCCAGCGCGGTCAGCGACGGCAGGATGGCGTTGCGGACGCCGTAGCGGAAGAAGACACGCGCCGGCGACAGGCCCTTCGCCTGCGCCAGGAGGAAGTAATCCTCGTTGTTGACGCCCACCATCAGCCCGCGCATGCCCAGCGCCCAGCCGCCCATCGAGGTCAGCACGATCGAGACCAGCGGCAGGATGCTGTAGGTGATGACGCTCCGGATATAGGGCAGATTCCAGCCCGGCGTCACGTCCCGGCTGTAGCCGCCGCTGGCAGGCAACAGGTGAAGCTGGAACGCGATAAAGTAGAGCAGCAGGATGCCGAACATGAAATAAGGGATCGACGTAAAGGTCAGGCTGAGCGGCAGGATATTCTGCAGCCAGCTCGGCGTCTTGCGCCAGCCCATCAAGGCCCCCACGGTGTTGCCGATCGCAAACGAAAAGATCAGGGCGACCGCCAACAGGCGCACGGACCAGGGCAGCGCCGGCCGCACCATCTCCCAGGCGGTGGTGGGAAAGTTCGCCAGCGAATAGCCGAAGTCGAAGCGCACCAGGTTGCCCAGATAACGGAAGTACTGGATATAAAGCGGGTCGTTCAGGCCGAAGCGCTCCTTCCAGGCCGCAATCAGTTCCTGAGCATTTTCCACGCGGCCCTCGCGCTCGGTCATGCGCATCACCATGGAGGTCACCGGGTCGCCGGGGGCCAGCCGCGGTATCAGGAAGACAGCGGTCGCTCCGATCCAGATGGTGAGCACAAACATAAAAAACCGAGTCAGGACGTACTGTTTGGTCAGACCGCCCATAGATTATCGCTCCAGTTACAAGATGGCTATCCGGCGGCCGGGGTGCTGGTCGACCGCCGGATGCACGGCGTCCGCTTCGGGGCCACCCTGTTCGACAGCCGTGCAGGATGGCCCCGGCGGACGGGTTACTGCGTCACGGGTTGGATCTGCGTGATCACTTCGATGAACTGACCGCACCAGCTGAACGGCTTGGCATAGTAGTTCTCAGCATCCGGCCAGTTGGTCCAGTAGGTGAAGTTGTTCGGCACCAGCTTGCGAGACTGGGCCGTCGGAATGGCGGGCAGCTCATCGTACAGGATCTCGTACGCCTCGCGAGCCAGTTCCGGCAGCTTGGGATCGTCAAGCTGAAGCAGGCCGATCTCGTCGACCAACTCGTTGTACCGCTCGTTGAAGAAGCGATACAGATTCTGGCGGCCCACCGGGCGCTCGCCGATCGGGGCCACGCCGTCGGTGCCGATCAGGGTGCGCAGCGTGCCGTAAGGCTCCATGACCGAGCCGCAGGTCTGCCAGCCGCTCTGGGCCTCGTACTGGCCGAGCGCATTGTTGTCGCCCCAGGTGCCGCCGGTCAGCTTGGACTTCTTCGCATCGATGCCGAAGCGGATCAACTGCTCGATGTAGACATCGGCGACGCGCTCCAGCTCGGAGAAGGCCTCATGCACCTGGATTTCCAACGACAGGATCTCGCCGTCCTTGGTCCAGAAGTCGCCGGTCTTGGTGTAGCCCTTCTCCAGGAGGGTCTTCTCCGCCTCATCGAGGTGCGGCGTCAACATCCACTCGGCCTTGTCCTGAGGAACCAGGTCCGTGTACTTCTGCATTGAGCCGTAGAGCGGCCAGAAGTATGCGCCGGGGATGGTCGTGCCCTCGTAGGCGATATCGATGATCTGCGGGCGATCCATCACGTTGCTGAGCATCCAGCGCATGTCCTTGTCGTTCCACGG
>MWBF01000175.1 GCA_002068935.1 Chloroflexi bacterium ADurb.Bin325 | reverse complement strand
AAATTGCTCTGGCCGGTCTCCGACCGAGTCAGGGGCACGGTCAGAGACCGGCCCCAGCGGGTTTTCGGATAGGCTTTTCGGCGCGCGAGCGCCGCCCTTGCCCTTACAGCGCCACCGTCGCGGCGTCGAACGGCCGCGGCAGCGCGGCGATCTCGGCCAGCCAGGCGCGGTACTGGTCGAGCGAGTACGGCGGCTGGCCCGCCAGGTAGTGGCTGCCGAAGCTCTCCGCGCCCGCGCTCCACTCGATCAGATACAGCTTGTGATCGCTGGCGAACGTGCGGATATGATCCACCTGCCAGTTCTGGTTGGCCGGCGCGACAAAGGTTCCCTCTGATACTACCCCATGCCCCGCCTCGACGATGCGATAGCTCACCTCGACCGGCTGTAGCGAGTCGTTTGCGATGATGACGGGGAGCTGCTTGCCCGGCCCCGGCTCGCCGACGATGACGCAGACGGGCTGCTGCACGCGGCGGATGTAGTGGTAGGCCAGCTTGATGCCGAAGTAGTAGTCGACGACGGAATCGGAGAACTGCGGCCAGCCGTCGATCAGGTTCCACCAGAGGATGCCGCTCGTCCGCCACTTGCGCAGCCGCGTGGCCTCGATAAAGAACTTGACCGCCTCCGCCTCGACGATCTGGCTGGCGAGCGCAAAGCTTTCCAGGTCGTCCGGGATGGCGCCGAACAGCTCGCGCACCTGGCTTGCCATCAGCCCGATGCGGTCGCGGTCGATCCGCCGATGCTGCCAGTGATAGACCGCGTGGACCTGCCACTCGTCGTTCCAGCCGCCGCTCGTGACGCCCCAGCGGCCCTCGTCGGCGTGCGGGCCCTTGTCCGCGGCCTGCGACCCCTCGCCCCAGCCCGGCCAGAGCGCATCGGGCGAGATGAAGCGACGGATCGAGCTCACGTTCGGGCAGCCGTGATAGCCGATCTCGCCGATGAAGTGCGCGCTGTGCTGGGTGTAGAACGGGCCCTTGTAGTAGCCGCGCGGCCCCCACAGGTGCTGCTCCGGCGTGCGGGTCCAGATGTCCGCGGTCGGCCGCGCGGTGAGGACGGGCGGCACGTAGGGCGAGCTGGGCACGAACGCGCGGTGCGGGTCCATGCGATGTACGACCTGCGGCAGCACCTCGCGGCTGATGCGGTTGTGCTCCGGCGACAGCCCGTCGTTGACGTACATGCCGTCGATCTCGTTGTCGCCGCACCAGATGGCGAGGCAGGCGTGGTTGCGCAGCCGCACGGTCACGGCCTCCGCCTCCGCGCGCGCCTGATCCAGGAAGTCCGCGGTCTGCGGGTAGCGCGAGCAGGCGAACGCAAAATCCTGCCAGACCAGGATGCCCTGCTCGTCGCACAGGTCGAAGAAACGGTCGCTCTCGTATGCGTTGCCGCCCCAACAGCGCACCATGTTGCAGCCGATGTCATCCAGCAGCGCGACGGCCCGGTCGACCCGCTCGATGTCGCGGCTGTGGAAGGCGTCGAGCGGCACCCAGTTCGTGCCCTTGACCATGATCGGCTCGCCGTTGACATAGATGACGAAGTGGCTGGCCGGGTCCGGCGGGCGGTCGTGGCGGACGATGCCGGATGCCGCGGCCTCCGGCGACCAGGCCTGTCCCGCGGTCTCCGTGCGGTCGATCACGACGGTGCGGATGCCGATGCGATCCGTCCGTTCGGCCAGCACCTTGCCCGCCCGGCACAGTTGCGTCGTCACCGTGTACAGGTGCGCCGCGCCGTAGCCGCGCGGCCACCAGAGCTGCGCGCCGGGCGCCGGGATGCGACAGCCGCCGGCCAGGAACTCGACCGGCCACTCGAACGCAAAGGTATGCTCACAGGACGCGCCGCTGAAGCGCAGGCTGAAGCCGTCCAGGTCGGTCGCGGCGGTGCGGAACTGCCAGCGCGCGCCGATGGTGGCCCCGCCGGGATGCGTCTCGATCGTCCAGAAATAGAGCTGTTCGATGGCGTCGGGCTGTCGCGCCTCGAGATAGATGGGCCGCCAGATGCCCGCGGAAACGGCGCGCGGCAGGATGTCCCAGCCCCAGACGTGCGGCGCCTTGCGGATGTACAGCCCCTCCTCGCGGCCCTCCGCGCCGGAGCTGGCCGCCTCGTAACTGTACCCGCGCGCGTGGTTGAGCGCTGAGCCGAGGCGCACGGTGATGCGGTTGCGGCCCGGCCGCAGCGCGGATGTCGCGTCGAAGCGGTGGCTGATGAGCATGTTGGCGGCGCGGCCTACCTCCTGACCGTTCACCCACACGGTCGCCAGCGTGTCCAGCCCTTCGCAGACGAGATCCCAGCTCTGTCCCGCGGCGTCGGGCGGCAGGTCGAACTCGCGCGTGTACCACCATTCGTAGGACTCATAGCGGCGCAGCAGGCGGATGTTTGCCGCGTAGTAGGGGTCGGGCAGGACGCCCGCGCGTTGCAGATCCAGCTCGACGTTGCCCGGCACGATGGCCGCGACGGTCGGCGCATCTGCCGCAGCCCGGTCGTGAAACGGGTCGGCGGTCGCGGCGACGGAGGCCGCGGTCTCGGGGAAGTAGCTGAGCTGCCAGTCACCGGTGAGATCGACGCGTTGTGTCATGGCGGGTCTCCAGTTGTGGTGATGAGAACGGGCGGATGCGGCGGCGAATCGGCGGTCTCAGCGCGCCGACCGCGCCAGCTCGAGGGCCGGATCGGGCTGGCCGGCCTGGTCCGGCCAGATGCGCACCAGATAATACGGGTAGCCCGGCGGCTCCAGCGCATAGCAGGGCGGCCGCCAGGCCTCGGCGAAGCGCGCCAGGTACTTGTCGTCGCCGGGCTGGCTGATGAGGGTGTCCGCGCGGCGCAGATCCGTGGTGATGAGGACCAGCTCGCCGTCGTTGAGTCGGTAGCGACTCGTCACAACGCCGTGCGCGCGCAACGCCTGTAGCTCGTTCCGGCGACGGTCGCGCGCGGGCAGCTCGCCCCAGTCTCCGCGCACGTGGCGGCCGAGCAAGCACTGCGGCGTGACCTCGTTGAACTCCAGCGCGCGCAGCGCATCCGCTGTCGCGAGCACGTCGCCCGGCTTGAACAGGATCGTGGTCATAACACCTCGGGTGGGTAGTCTGCCTGTCGCCCCCTGTCGAGAGGCCCAAAGACCTCAATTATACCCGAACTTGTCAAGAAGATGGGCCGGCATTCCGATGTGAACGGCAGCGGAGGCCGCACGCAGTGCGGACGCAGTCGAAGGACGCCCGCGGGCCTCACCCCCGGCCCCCTCTTCTGACGTGCGAACCGAAGGTTCGCACGTCAGAAGAGGGGGAGACACGCGTATGTGTAGGGGCCAGGGGCGAGGTCAGCCGCGCAGCGTCGCGCCTATCTCGCGCTCCAGCCGCGCGACGATCCTCTGCCGCGCCTTTGCGGTGTCCTCCGCGGTCAGCGTGCGGTCCGCGGCCTGGAAGGTCAGCGAGTAGGCCAGGCTCTTCTTGCCCGCAGGGATCTGGCCGCCGCGATACATGTCGAACAGCCGCACATCCACGAGCAGCTTGCCGCCCGTCTGTCGGATCAGCGCGGCGACCTGGCTGGCCGCGACGCCTTCGTCCACGAGCAGCGCCAGATCCTCGAACACCGGCGGCTGCAGCGAGAACTCGACCATCTCCTGCTGGCTGCCCCAGCCCGCGAGCAGCACATCCAGATCCAGCTCCATCAGCGCGACCGGCAGGTCGGGCAGATCCAGCGCATCGCGCAACTGCGGGTGCAGCTCGCCGACCGCGCCGGCCGTCTGGCCGTTGACCCGCACCTCCGCGGTGCGGCCGGGGTGCAGCGCGGGATGGCTGCCGCGCTCCCAGGTCACGCCGGGCACGCCCAGCCGCTCCGTGAGCGTCTCCACGACGCCCTTCAGGTCGAAGAACCCCATCGGGCCGGTATCGTGGCTCAGCCAGGAGGCCGGCTCGCGCGGGCCGACCAGCAGCGTGGCCAGGCGTCGCGGCTCCGCGGGCAGCGTCTCGTCCGGCCGGGGGATGAAGATGCGGCCCAGCTCGAAGATGGCGACGCGCTCGGTGAAGCGCAGGTTGGCGCGCGCGGTCCGGATAAGCTCCGGCAGCAGCGTCGTGCGCAGATGGCCGCGCTCCACGGAGAGCGGGTTGAGCACGGTCACGTGGGGCTGCGCGGCCGCGGCCGCGCCCAGCAGCTTCGCCTCGTCGCGCAGGTCGATCATCGAGTAGGTGATCACCTCGTCCAGCCCGCAGCCCGTCAGCACGTCGCGCACCTTCTCCTCGGACTCCAGCTTGAGGTTGCGCGGCGCGCGCGGCAGCTCGTCCTCCAGCAGCGTACCCGCCATCCGGTCGTAGCCGTAGATGCGCGCGACCTCCTCCGCCAGATCCGCCGGGATGCTCACATCCTGGCGGAAGCTCGGCACGTCCACCTGCAGGAGGCCGGCGCTGTCCGCGGCCACGCCGAACTCCAGGCTGCGCAGGATGCGCGCCTGCTCCTCCGCGGGGATCGTCACCCCCAGGAGGCGGTTCACGTAGGCCGGATCGAGCACGATGTGCTTCGGCTCCGGCCGGCCCGGATAGTTGTCGACATAGACGGGCCGCGCCCTGCCGCCGGCGAGCTCTTCGAGCAACTGGCACGCGCGGGCCAGCGCCTTGACGGTCAGCTCCGGATCCACCCGCTTGCCGAACCGGTTGGATGCCTCGCTGCGCAGGCCGAGCGCCTGGCTGGCGCGGCGGATGCCCAGGAAGTGGAAGTTGGCGGCCTCGAGCAGGATAGCGGTCGTCCCCGCGGTGATCTCGGTCTCCGCGCCGCCCATGATGCCGCCGATGGCCACCGCGCCCGCGGTGTCGGTGATCAGCAGCGTCTCGGGGTCGAGCTGCCGGTCTACGCCGTCGAGCGTCTGTATCCGCTCGCCCTCGTGCGCGCGGCGCATGATGATGTGCGGCTTCCGGCCGTCCGCGCGCTGCACGAGCAGGTCGTAGTCGAACGCGTGCAGCGCCTGGCCCAGCTCGAGCATGACGTAGTTCGTCACATCGACGACGTTGTTGATGGGCCGCATGCCCGCGCGCTGAAGCCGCTGCTGCATCCACAGGGGCGACGGGCCGACCTGCACGTCCTCGATCAGCGCGGCGGAGTAGCGCAGACACAGGTCGGGCGCGTCGATGACGACGGCCGCAAAATCGGCGTCGGCCGCGATGGTCACGGGCCGGCGCTCCAGCACGGTCATCACGTCGTCGCGCAGCGGCCGGCCGGTCAGCGCGCTGACCTCGCGCGCCGCGCCGTAGACCGACTGGAGATGGGCGATCGCGCCCTTCACGTCGTAGTCGAGCACGATGTCGCCCAGGTAATCCACGAGCGGCACGCCGACCGGCGCATCGTCCGGCAGGATGATGATGCCCTCGTGGTCGTCGCTCAGGTCGAGCTCCTTCTCCGAGCAGACCATGCCCTCGGACATGACGCCGCGAATCTTGCTCGGCTTGAGCCGGGCGATCCTGCGCTCCGCGCTGTGGCCGTCGATCAGCCGCGCGCCGGCCACGGCGAACGCCACCTTCGGCTCGCGGCCCGCGAGATCCATGCTCGCATAGGGGTAGAGGTTGGGCGCGCCCGTGACCACGGTCAGCGGCTGCTCCGCGCCGTAATCGACCCGCACCAGCGTCAGCCGCTCGGCGTCCGGGTGTCGGCGGACCTCCAGGATCTGCCCGACGAACAGCTTATCGCGATCCCACAGCTCGCCGATCCTGGTGATGGCATCCACTTCCAGCCCGGCCAGCGTCATGCGGTCGGCAAGCTGTTCCACGGGCAGGTCTATATCCACATAATCTCGCAACCAACTGAGCGGTATCTTCATCATGCACCTCTCATCCGAACTGCCCTAAGAAGCGCAGGTCGTTCCCGTAGAAATAGCGGATGTCGTTGATCCGATGGCGGAGCATGGCCGGTCGCTCGACCCCCATGCCGAAGGCGAACCCGCTGTACACGTCCGGGTCGTAGCCGCCGTTTCGCAGCACGATCGGGTGCACCATGCCCGCGCCCGCGATCTCCAACCAGCCGGTGTGCTTGCACACGGCGCAGCCCTTGCCGCCGCAGAGGATGCAGTCCATGTCGGCCTCGATGCTCGGCTCGGTGAAGGGGAAGTAGCTGCCGCGCACGCGCAGCGTGCGGCTGGGGCCGTACATCTTGCGTGCAAATTCGTGCAGCGTCCCGATCAGGTCGGTCAGCCGGATGTTCCGGCCCACGGCCAGCCCCTCGATCTGGTAGAATTGGTGCTCCGAGCGGGCCGTGATCTGCTCGTAGCGGTAACACTTGCCGGGCAGGATCACGCGGACCGGCTCCGGGCAGCGATCGCGCATCGCGCGGATCTGGCCCGGGCTGGTGTGCGTGCGCATGACGAGCGTGCGCTGAGCCGGGTCGGGCTGCGCGTCCTGGCTCACCCAGAAGGTGTCCCACATGTCGCGCGCCGGGTGATAGGGCGGGATGTTCAGCAGCCCGAAGTTGTAGTCGTCCGTCTCCACATCCGGCCCGTCGTAGACCTCGAAGCCCATCTCGGCAAAGACCGCCCGATACTCGCGCAGGTTCTGCGACGTGATGTGCAGGTGGCCGAGGCTGGGCGGCCGGCCGGGCAGCGTGACATCCACCGTGCCCGCGGCCAGCTCCGCGGCCAGCGCCTCCTGCTTCAGCGCCTCCTGCCGCGCCGCGAACGCCTCTTCCAGCGCGACCTTGACCTCGTTGGCCGCCTGGCCGTAGGCCGGGCGCTCCTCGCGCGGCAGCTTGCCGATCACGTCCATCGCTGCGCCGAGCGCGCCGCCCTTGCGGCTCAGATAGCGCACGCGCCACGCCTCCAGCGCGGCGGCGTCGCCCGCCTCGGCCAGCGCGGCCAGCGCCTCGGCCCGCAGGCTCACCAGGTTTTCATGCATAACATCCTCCATGCTTCTGCCGTGGCCGATGTCTCACCGTGCCACACCCCGTGCCAATCCCGGCGCTTAAAACAAAACACGCACCTCGTCGCAGGGACGAAATGCGCGCACACATTCCGCGATACCACCCTGGTTTGAGCGCCCGTGAGACAGGCTCGCAGGACGCTCACACCTCTGCCCGGCGGCCGTGCGAACGTCGTTCGCGTGTGAACGTATTCGCCCGGCTTACCGGCGGCCCCGGATAACGGCGGGCTGCCGTGGCGGACTACGCGACGATTGAATTACAGATTGAAGATCACAGATTGCTGGCTAGGGGCTTTGCCGGATGTTCGAAACCTGCAATCTTGGATCTTCAATTTTCAATCGTTTTCCCCCGCCCACTCAGGAGGGAACTTCGCCGGGGATCCAGGCCAGCACAGGGGCGACCCTGTCTGGCGCGCCGGCCGGGCTTCCAGCCCCTCGCGGGGCCCGGCCTCTCTGGGGGCGTCCCCCCGGTTACTTTCCTCCGTCGACGCTTTGGTCGTCGCTGTTCAGTTGTGGCCCGACTATACCCCAGCCGCATCTCCTTGTCAAACCAGATGCGCTGTGCTCTGGGGGCGTCGTTTCGGCCGCCGAGCACCTACCCGAAAAGTGCTGGGGCCGGTCTCTGACCGTGTCCCCTGGCAGCCGCCGGGCGGATCTG
>MWBF01000174.1 GCA_002068935.1 Chloroflexi bacterium ADurb.Bin325 | reverse complement strand
CCACCCGGTCGCGCTGGCCGTTCTCCTTGAGCGCGCGGCCCACGATGCGTTCGCTCTCGCCCCCGTTGTAGACATTCGCCGTGTCGATAAAGTTGATGCCCGCATCCAGCGCCCGGTTGATCATGGCGATCGACTCGGCCTCCCCCGTGGGGTCCCCGAAGTTCATCGCGCCCAGACACAGCGGCGATACCATGACGCCCGTGCGCCCCAACGGTCGATATTTCATGGCGCATTCCTCCTTCCGTTCGGTCATATCGGTACGCGCGATGTTGCAACCATACGCCAGATGGGGGGATTTGACAAGTCGGGGTTTGCGGCGTGGTTTGTAGTAGGCGCTTTAGCGCCCAAATGTACATGAGCAGCGCTGAGGTGCCCACTACGAACCTGCGCCCGTGTGGGTTTGTAGTAGGCGCTTTAGCGCCCAAATATGCATGAGCGGCGCTGAAGCGCCCACTACGAACCTGCGACCGTGTGGGTTTGTAGTAGGCGCTTTAGCGCCCAAATATGCATGAGCGGCGCTGAGGTGCCCACTACGAATCAGGAAAAATGTTGAGTATGTCATCCCAGCCCCGCCCATAATCGCGCACCGGATATCTGATCCAGAGGTCTCGCAACCAATCACGCCCCATATGTTGCAAGTACCAATGTATGCTGCTATGCGGCCAGTCATAGGGGGAAGCAGCCCAACCATGCTTCACCGGATTGAAGTGGAGATAGTTCAGCGTAGTGAAGTAGTGTCGCTCAGATCGAATAGCACGGTCGCTGTATCGATACCACACCTTGCGTCCGACTTGTTGATCAGCAAGGTTCCAGAGCCGTGCGCTTGCGCCATGAATGGCCTTGAAAATTGATCCAATCTTCGCCATGTCAACCGCATCTGCGACAAGATGATAGTGGTTTGGCAAAATAACCCATGCGGTGATCTCCATGCCCATGGACAGGAAGTGATCGAATACTGCATCGAGAAGTTCGCGACGGCGCTCCGGCGAGTCGATAAGACGCTGATGATTGTAGCAGGAGGCTGTGAACAGATAAAGGGTTCGGTCGCGGACTGAGTGAGGCGGCTCGTGTGGTGGGTAGCCACGAGAGAGGCGTGTCCGGACCAGTTCAGCCCGTTCTTCGGCTGTCAGGTGACGATAATCATACATGACGTTACCTCTTAGCGCCCGGCATACACAAGCGGCGCTGAAGCGCCCACTACGAATCTGCGACCGGGTAGGCTTGTAATCGGCGCTTCAGCGCCCAAATACGCACGAGCGGCGCTGAAGCGCCCACTACGAACCTGCGGCCGTGTGGGTTTGTAATAGGCGCTTTAGCGCCCAAATATGCATGAGCGGCGCTGAAGCGCCCGCTACGCGTCGGCGCGGGCGAGCAGCCGGCTGCGGCCGCGCTTGCCCACCTCGGCGAGGACGCCGGTCTCACGCAGGCAGTAGATCAGTTGCTGGCTGAGCCGGAGGGGCTGACCCGTCGCGGCGGCGAGATCGTGCGCGGTGAAAGGCTCCGCCAGCTCCGCGGGCAGCAGCGCCGCCAGGTCGGCCGGCGTGCGGAGGACGCGGCTATCTACGACCTCCAGCAGCCGCCGCTCGACCGTCGCCCAGCCCCTGCGCCGCCAGTTGCGCGCCCGCGCGGGGTCGCGGCGACGCACCTCCTCCTCGCGGATGAGCGCCACCTCGAGGGTGAAGTTCGGGTCGGCCAGCAGGCGCGGGAAGCTGACCAGCTCGTGCGCGACCTGCATGAACGAGCCGCGCAGCCGCGACTTGCGCCGACCCAGGGCCGCGCCGTCGTCGTCCACCCGCACGATCCACTTCTCCGCGGCGACCGGGTAGACCAGGTGGACGGCGTGCGTCTCGACCAGGCGCGCGAGCTTGGCCTTGAGCGCGGCAAAGCTGCGCGTCTGGATCTCGATCAGCCGGTCGCCCCGCACGATGTCGATCACATATCCGTCCACCGCGACCTCGAACCGGTCGTCCGGCCGGGCGCACCACTCCTTGAGCGCCGCGTGCAGCGGCTTTTCGTTCAGCGTGCCGATGGTCATCCGGTTTATCCCGACAAAAAGGCCTGGGGATGCGCGCACCCCCAGGCCTTTATACCTTAAGCGGAGTCGTTTATCAATGATACGGGATCAGCAAGATCTGCCCGGCGATGATGCGGTGCGGGTTCGGCAGGTGGTTGACCGCGGCCAGATACGTATAGCTCCAGCCGTAGCGCAGCCCGATCGAGTAGAGCGTGTCGCCCCAGCGTACCTGGTACAGGAAGCCAAAGGGTATCTCCTCGCCCGGAACGACGCAGATCGTCCGGCCGGCCACGATACGATCCGGGTTCGGGATTCCGTTCAGGCTGGCCAGCGCCGGGACGGTTGTGTGGAAACGGACCGCGATGCGATAGAGCGTGTCGCCCCATTTGATAGTGTAGAACTGTTGACAGCCCGGGCCGCTGGCGGTGGCCGCGGGCGCAGCCGACGCCGGGGTCGGCGCGGCTGCGAGGAAGAGCAATGCCGCAAGCACGAAGACCGAAAGCCACATATAGGGACGCCTCATCTCATACCTCCTTGGGTTAGAGTGAAAGCTGGCTGCGGCTGAAATACAGCCCTGATATTATAGACGAATGAGGCGGCAGGAAGTTCCGGCCAGTTCGATGCGCCGCGCCCAGCCATGAGCGACGGCTATGACGATTCTCGATTCGGTGGTAGGATCCGCCCGTACAGGAGCGAAGACGTGACAGCCATCGAACATGCGCCCGAACCGGCGTGGTACACGACCTTTTTCGGCGAGGATTATCTGCGCGTCCACGAGGCGTATCTGTTCCCGGAGCGGACCGAGCGGGAGCTGGCCGGGATGCTGGCGCTGCTGCGCGCCGCGGGCGCGCCGGAGGACGCCGCGCTGCTCGACCTGGCGTGCGGGCAGGGCCGCCATGCGATCCCGCTGGCCGCGCTGGGCTATCGGGTGACGGGGCTGGATCTGAGCCCGGCGCTGCTCCGGCGGGCGCGGGCCGCGGCGCGCGCGAGCCGCGTGGCAGTACGCTGGGTGCGCGGCGACATGCGGCGCATCCCGTTTACGGGGGAGTTCGATGCAGCCATCAACATCTTCAACACGTTCGGCTATCTGGAGTCGGAGGCGGAGGATCTGGCCGTGCTGGTCGCGGTGGCCGGGGCGTTGAAGCCGGGCGGGGTCTTTCTGCTCGAGACGGTGAGCCGCGACGCGCTCCTGCGCCATTTCGTGCCCGCCGCGGTCGACCGGCTGGCGGACGGCGCGCTTGTCCTGCAAGAGCAGGCGTTCGACCTACAGACGAGCCGGCTGACGGCCCGCATGACGCTGATCGAGCCTGACGGCGCGCGGCGCGAGTACACGCAGTCCATCCGCATCTACACCCCCACGGAGCTGCGCCGGCTGCACGAAGCGGCGGGCCTGCGGGTGGAGGGCGTGTACGGCGGGCTGGACGGCAGCCCGCTGACGCTGGATAGCCCGCGGCTGGTCGTGCTTGCGCGCCGCGCGGGGTGATGTGAAGTATAGCCCCTCCTATGCCGCAGCGAGAGGGGGCTGTAAATCAACTCCCTCCCCTGCCGCAGCGGGAGGGGCCTGTAAATCAACCCCCTCCCCTGCCGCAGCGGGGGAGGGCCGGGGTGGGGGCCGCAAGTCAGGGCATCTTACGACTGGATCCCGCACATCCTGCTGACCCCACCGAACGCCGGGGTGGGGGCCGCAAATCAGGGCATTTTACGACGGCCCCGCCGCCCTATAGCCCCCTGCGACCCATCACCGCGGGTTCTCCTCCACGAACGCCTCGAACACGGCCGCGGCGTTCTCCGTCGGCGTCTCCGGCTGGAGCGCCTTGGCCGGCGCGAGGATATAGCCGCCGTCCCGCCCCACCTCCCGGCGCAGGCGGCGCACCTCGGCCTTGATGCCCTCCGGCGTGCCGAAGGGGATGGTGCTCTGGCTGCCCAGGCAGCCGAAGAACGTGATCTTGTCGCCGTACTTGCGCTTGAGCTCGTACGGGTTCATCCCCGCGGCCTCCGGCTGCACGCTCTCCAGCACATCCAGCCCGATCTCGATGATGTCGGGCAGGATCTCCGCGACGGAGCCACAGGAGTGCGCGAATGCGTACATCCCGTGGCGGTGGACGGCCTCGTAGATCTTCGCCCAGCGCGGCTTGAGGAACTTGCGCCAGCGCTGCGGGCCGATGATGACCCCGCGCTGGTCGCCCCAGTCGTCCCCGAACATGATGGCGTCCACCGGCAGCGCGGCCGTGTACTCCACAAAGGCCAGGTACAGCTCTGTCAGCCGGTCGAGCGCCTCCTCGAAGAAGTCCGGGTCGGTGACCACGTCCGTCAGCAGGTTCTGGAACCCGCGCAGGTTCCAGCTGCGCTCGAACAGGCCCCAGCCCAGCTCGCCCACGTGGAACGAGTCGGGCGTCTCCGCGATGACCTGGCGCGATCGCTCGCGCCAGTCCGGGCGGATGAAGACCTCGGGGCCGGGAAAGGTGTAGCCCTCGAACGACGGCCGGTCGAGCGGCGGCCGTTCCAGGTGCCACGGCCGGCGATCCTGCCGCCAGACGCCGCCATAGCCGTCGCGCACGTAGACGTCGTCGATCGGCGTCTTCAGGTCGGTGTCCACCGCATAGGCGCGCACCATGAAGGGGATGAGCTGGCCGCGCCAGGCCCGGCCGCCGTAGTGGGCATCCAGCCGTTCCGCGACATCGCCCTCGAAGTCGAGGCTGTAGGGCGTCACCGGCGGCTGGCGGTGGTGGAGGGTTTCGAGCATGATATCGCGGGGTTTCATGGGGGGCCATCCTCGATGTTGCAAGCCCGCCTTCCCGGCCAGGGCGGTTTGTGACCGCGCCCTGGCCGGGAAGACGGGCCCTCCGGCGTTACTGTAGGCCGAACATGGCTTCCTTGAGGTCCAGATAATAGATATAGTCGTCCGGGTCTACGTTGGGCGGGCAGCGGTGATCGCAGAAGGGAATGTAGCCCCCGCGCGCGACCAGCGGCGCCAGCGATTCCAGGTACGCCTTGATCGCCGGCCGGCCCGCGCCCAGCGCCATCTTGTCCACGCCGCCCATGATGCGCAGCTCCTTGCCGTACTGCTTGAACAGCTCGGCGGGGTGGACGCAGCTATTGACCTCGTAGGGGAACAGGCAGTTGATGCCGCCCTCGAGGAAGTAGGGCATGATGGGCCGCACGTTGCCGTCGCAGTCGGTGTACCAGATGTCGATGCCGTGCGCCTTGAGCCGCTCGTTGATGCGCTTGTAGCGCGGCATCACCACGTCCCGGAAGAAGCGGGTCGAGACGATCGGCCCGGCCTTGTAGCAGATGTCCTCCCAGCCCGAGGCGTAATCGAAGTCGAAGTGGCCGAGCACCTGGTCGAGGAAGTCCTCGACCAACACGCAGCACGTCTCGACCATGTCCTCGACCATCTCCGGGTAGTCGTAGGTCGCATAGGCCAGGCCCTCGAAGGTCAACATATCGCGCACCTTGCCGATCATCGAGCCGCACGAGACGCCGAGCGGGTAGTCGCGGCTCTCCGGATGGCGCGCCTTGAGCCGCGCCAGATCCACCTTGCGGGCCGGGTCGTCGCGGCGGAAGCGTTCCTCCTTGACCTTGGCCCAGTCCGCGGGCGTGCGCACGCTCGACTGGAGATAGTGCGGGATCGTGTCGTGGCCGTCCTTCGG
The DNA here is from genome assembly GCA_002068935.1 of Chloroflexi bacterium ADurb.Bin325. Classification (GTDB taxonomy): domain Bacteria; phylum Chloroflexota; class Anaerolineae; order CG2-30-64-16; family CG2-30-64-16; genus MWBF01. The sequence goes on along the minus strand of MWBF01000174.1, from coordinate 1,888 downwards.
CACCTCGGCCAGCAGGCCATCCTCGTTCATCAGGATATTCGTGGTCTCGCGCTCCTCGATGATCGTCTCCGGGAAGGCGGGGTGGAGCCAGACCTTCCCGCCGATGGCCTCGATGCGGTCGAAGTTGAAGAAGATGTCGGCGTCGCGGTTGTTGGTGATGCCGTGATCCTTGAAGATCGGCCACACCTCGAAGTTGTCGTCCCAGTAGCCGAACTCCATGTTGAAGCAGCGGTCGACCGGCGCGTAGTGCATCTGGCGCACGAAGCGCTCGCGGTCGGTCATCGTGCCGGCCCACTTGGGCCGGATAGGCGTGATGGTCGTGGTCATGGTCATGTCGCGATCAGTCCTTGCGTGAGTTGATGGTCGATCTGGCTGGAGACAGACGACGCGGGCGACGCGATTAGATCGTTTTACGCGCTTGCGAGGCCATTATCGCTTAAGAACCTATCCGAAAATTGCTCTGGCCGGTCTCCGACCGAGCCAGGGGCACGGTCAGAGACCGGCCCCAGCGGGTTTTCGGATAGACACTAAGCGAGCAGGGCGTCAAACCCGCCCGGCAGTTGCGAGCGGATCGGAGGCGCCGGTCACTCGTCCAGGATCTTGCGCGCCCGCTGGTTCACCAGATCCATATCGATGGGCGCGGCCTGGATGCTGCTGCGCGAGGACAGCCCCTGGAGATAGGTCTCCGTCGCCTGCTGGCCCGCCGCGATCAGTGCGACGCGGCGCTCCGGCTGCATGTCGAACTCGGTCGTGCCGTATCCCTTGGCGGGCAGGTGGACGACCAGATGCTCGAACTCCTCGATCGCGCCCCGATCGGCCGCCCGTGTCGCGGTCTCGACCAGCCCCCGCAGCCGGCGCACCGGCGCAAACTCGGCCAGGCTGCCGTACACCGGCGCGGAGCCAGGCAGCGCCGGCGCATCGGGCACCGCGATCGTCTCGTCGATCAGGAAGCCGATGACCTTGTTGCCCGACTTGCCGCCCATCACTTCCTGGACCAGCGCATCGTCGGAGATGAGCAGCTCGATGGGGAAGTTGCTCAACAGTCCGCCGTCCACGACTGTGTGATCCGTCATCTCGCGGCCGCGGTATTCGCCCCAGTCGGCCTGCCAGACGACCTCCTCCCAGAGCAGCGGCACGCTCATGGACATGCGCACGGCCCACTCGATGGGCACACACGGCGCGGTGCGGTGGTTGAGAATCAACTTGCGCGCATCCGTCGTATCCGCCGCGACGAGCGTCAGCTCGTTGCCGGTCTGCTGATGAAACTCGGCCAGCGTCAGGCCCGCATACTGCCGCGGCTGGCCGTTGTGCGTGCCCGTGTTCAGAGTGCGGCGCATCCAGTCGAGGAAGGCGTCCGCGCCGTACCATCCGCCGCGCTCGAAGAAGGCGAGCAGATGACAGAGCCGGGGGCTTCCGGCGAGCGCGCGGACGATCCGCTCGTCGATGCGGCGTTCGATGCTTTCGGGGATGCCGGGGATGTCGATATCGGCCAGCAGCTTTCTCAGCGCGCCCTCGTTGATCTCGGAGTCGCTGAACCCGACCGGCCGGCCGAGGAACGTCGCGAAGATGGGCCGGCCATCGGCCGCGCGCTCGCCCAACGCGCCGCCCAGATCGTCGATATCGAAGCCTGCGGCGAGCAGGGTGGCCGTGATCGCGCCCGCCGACGTGCCGAGGACGCGGCCGGGGGTGTGTCTTGCCTCTTTGAAGGCCTGCAATGCGCCGACAAAAGCGAACCCCTTTGCTCCGCCCCCTTCGAATACCAGATCATACTGCATGACGAACCTCCTTCATGTCCTGCCGACCGCCTGAGTTCGCGTGCGTAACGGTCGGACCGGCGCTGTGCAAAGGTAAGTATAAGACGCCAGACCCGCAAAAGCAAGGGCCGCGA
>MWBF01000173.1 GCA_002068935.1 Chloroflexi bacterium ADurb.Bin325 | reverse complement strand
ACACCGGGCTGTTACGTGATTAAATTGTAAATCTTCATCACGGGGGAAGGGGAAACGCTCCCTCCCCTGCGCAGCGGGGGAGGGCCGGGGTGGGGGCCAAATCGCCCCCTTCCCCCGTCCCGACAGGGGAAGGGGAAATGCCCCCTCCCCTGCGCAGCGGGGGAGGGCCGGGGTGGGGGCCGCTCAGCGCAGCGCCGCCGCGCCGCGCCACTCGAAGACGACCTCGCCCGACGCGGCCGTAAAGGTGACGCCGACCTCGCCCTGCGCGGGGGTCGCGGCGGGCAGCTCGATCTCCTGGATGAAGGGGTGCGCGGGGTCGCTGCGGACATCGTACACGGCCGCAGCCATGCCCGGCAGCGCGAGGGTGAGCTGGCCGACGACCGCGCTGGTCGGGAAGAAGGCCGCACGCAGCCCGCGGCCGGTCGGCGCGAGCGCCAGCGCCGCGGCGCTGTTCGCATACGTGACGCCGCCGATGCCCGCGACGGGGTACCACGTCTCGCTCCACGTCACCTCCCCGCCCGCGGGCAGCTCGTACCACTGCTCGAAATCGGGCAGCAGCCCGCCGTGCAGCTCCACATAGCCCGAACCGTCGTCCGTCCACGCCGCGGGGTCGAGCGCCTCGCTCCAGCCGGCCGCAAAGAGCTTGGCCCCGCGCGCGACCCGGCTCGGATAGATGCGCAACATGCCCTCGTCCGCCGCGGTGTCGTAGACGCCCATGAAATCCCCGCGGGCCGCGGGACTCTGGAACGCGCCGAGATAGCGCGTCCAGTTGCCCAGGCGGCTCATGTCGCGGCCCTGATAGACCGGCCAGGTCATCGGCTGGCCGGCCGCGGGCAGCGTGCGATCCTCGGTGCTGTGCACCGTGACCTGGGAGACCGGGAAGATGAAGCGCAGCTCCGGGCCGGGCCGGTTGGCCGCGCCGGGCGCGAGCATCGCGTTGGCCCACCACTTGAACTTGAACGGCGTGGCCCAGGGGTTGATGATGTGCGGCTCGACGATGAAGTAGGCGGTGTCGGGCGGCACGATGATGTCCACCACGACATAGGGGTTCTGCGGCCCCCCGCGGGTGAACAGGTTGATCATCATCCCGCCGTTGGGCAGCCGGACCTGGTCGAAGCCCCACGCTGCGCTCCACTCGTAGCCGTGCTCCTCGACCGGGAAACCCCACTCCAGCCCGCCCAGCGCCAGCCACCAGTTTGCGCCCGACGGGCTGGGCGGCCCCCACCGGGTGGGCTTGACGACCGGGTTGCTGTAGAACTCGTTGTGGCCGGTCGGCTTGAACGTGCACTCGTAGATGCGGCCGCCGAGGTCGGGCAGGATGCTCAGCCGGAGGTAATCGTTCTCCAGGACGAGCAGGCGGTGCTTCTGCGCCGCGGGCTGCGGGTTGGATGCGTCATACGCCTCCCGGTCGAGCACGCGCAGCGGATAGTCGCCGAGCGTCGGCTCGGCCACGGGGCGGACGAACCCGGCATACGGATAGGTCGGCAGGGTGATCTCGCTGACCTCGTAATAGGTCTCGGTCGTCGCGGTGGCCGTCGGCGTCGGCCCGGCCGGGGTCGGCGTGAGAGAGGCCGTCGCCGTGGCCGTCGAGGTGAGCGTCGGCCGCGGCGTGACTGTGGACGTTGGCGTGGCCGTGGACGTTGGCGCGACTGACTCGGTGGGAGTATCGGTCGGCGCGGGCGTCCGAGTGGCCGCGGCCGTCGCCGGCCTGGTCACAGCGTCGGTCGGAACCGGCGCGGGCGTGGGCGTAGGTTTCGCCGCGGCTGCACACGCGGCGAGCAGCATGGCCGCGACGCAGAGCAGGATAAGGCGCAGACGGGACATGGCAGGGTCGTCCTGGGCCGGGATGGGTGTGTGCAAGGATTATAACCGACGGGACGCCGAAGCGCTACTGCCGCGAGATCGCCGCGCCTTGTCGATGGCCGTCGGCAAGGGTATAATCGGAATCTCCAGATACAATGCAGCCAACACGAGAGCCGCAGGAGGGCGCCGATGATTTCACAGACAGAATATCTGAAGGCACGCGCGCGGGCGGTCGAGATGATGCAGCAGGCCGGCATCGCCCTGACCCCCGCGGAGATCGAGCAGTTCGAGGTCGCGGATTTCGGCCTGAGCCGGTTGGACGAGATCGGCCTGGAGATCGTGACCTACGTCAACACGGAGCGGGTCTGCGCAAAGGAGCTGGTGCTCTTCCCCTGGCAGATCTGCCCGGAACACAAGCACCCGCCGGTCGAGGGCCGGCCGGGCAAGGAGGAGACGTTCCGCTGTCGCTGGGGCGAGGTCTACCTGTACGTGGACGGCCCGGCGAGCGCCGAGTTCCTGGGCCGCTTGCCTGAGCAGCACGGCGAACACCTGACCGTGCGCCGCCAGATCGTGCTGCGGCCGGGCGACCAGTTCACGCTCGACCCGGGGCTGTGGCACTGGTTCCAGGGCGGGCCGGAGGGCGCGATCGTCTCGGAGTTCTCCACCCACAGCACGGACGAGAACGACATCTTCCGCGACCCGGCCATCGCGCGCGCGCCGGTCATCGAGGAATAAGCCGCGATCCCGGGCCGCGCAGGCGCCGAGAGCCTGGCCAAATAGCCTGCTCTGGCCGGTCTCCGACCGAGCCAGGGGCGGCTGCTTGGACAGGATTGACAGGATTTACAGGACTTGATTCAGAGTCTGTCCGAAGGTCCGCTCTGGTTCACCTCACCCCCCGTCCCCCTCTCCTGACGTGCGAGCCGAAGGCTCGACGTCAGGAGAGGGGGAGTCGAGGGGGTGAGGCCGGCCGCTCAGCATTTCTCGGATAGGTTCCTGGTGTCCATCCGAAAGTCCGCTGAGGCTTGTCGTCTCCCCGTCCCCCTCTCCTGACGTGCGAGCCGAAGGCTCGACGTCAGGAGAGGGGGAGTCGAGGGGGTGAGGCCAGACGCTCAGCATCTCTCGTCCTGGGCATCCCCGGCCCCTGCGCGGCCCGCTTCACTTCATCCACATTATCCACAGAGAGGGCATCATGGATGTTCGCATCATTCGCGCGAAGCTGACAGAGCTTCAGCGGCGGGCCGTAGTCGAGACGTGGCCCATCACCGGCTGGCAGGCGCGCACCGCCGACCATCTCGCGGCGGACGAGTACCGCTATCACGACGACTGGGCGCCGCTGGAGAGCGCCGCGCCGCCGGCCATCGGCTCCTGGCCCGCGGGCGTCACCGTCTTCCTCCGCGCGCAGGCCGCAACACCGGAGGGCGTCCCCGCGGACGAGCTCTGCTTCCAGTACGAGGGCAGCGACCTCGAGGGCCTGCTGACGTTGGACGGCCGGCCCTATGCCGGGCTGGACGAGCACCATACGCGCGTCGTCGTCCCCGCGGGCGCGCACGAGCTCCTGATCGAGGCCGCGTGCGTGCCGAGCGCGCGCTGGCGGCCCGAAAAGCGCAAGGATCGAGCGCTGCTGCACTCGACCGCGTTCGTCCGCGTGGATCGACAGATCGAGGCCGCGATGTACGATCTGTGGTTTGCGTGGGAGGCGAGCAAGCACGCGCGCGATGAGACGCGCCGCGCACGGCTGGCCGCCGCGCTGGAAGACGCGCTGCTGTGCATCGACCTCACCGCGACGGGCGACGCCTTCTATCAGGAGGTCGCGGCCGCGCGCAGCCTGCTGGCCGAGCGGGTGGCAGCGATCGCGCCGGACCCGGAGGCCGGCCGCATGTTCCTGACGGGCCACTCGCACATCGACACCGCGTGGCTGTGGCCCATACGCGAGACCGTGCGCAAGTGCGGCCGGACCTTCGCCACCGCCTGCCGGATGCTGGAGCGCCACCCGCACTATCGCTTCTCGTGCAGCCAGCCGCAGCTCTACGAGTACGCGCGGCGACACTTCCCCGCGCTCTACGAGGAGATCAAGGGGTGGGTGAAGGCGGGCCGCTGGGAGACCACGGGCGGGATGTGGGTCGAATCGGACTGCAACGTGCCGTCCGGCGAGGCGCTCATCCGCCAGGTGCTCCACGGCGTGCGCTTCTTCCAGGCGGAGTTCGGCACGCGGCCCGACACCTGCTGGCTGCCGGACGTGTTCGGCTACCCGGCCTCGCTGCCCGGCATCTTGCTCGGCTGCGGCATCGAGAACTTCATGACCAACAAGCTGCACTGGCAGGCGCGCAACCGCTTTCCGATGGCGCTCTTCTGGTGGGAGGGCATCGACGGCGCGCGCGTGCTGGCGCACATCCCCAAGCTGCCCGGCGGCTACAACGGCGCGCCCGACCCCGAACAACTGAACCAGGGGTGGGATGACTATCCGCAAAAGACCGCGTACCCCGAGGTGCTGTTCTCATACGGCTACGGCGACGGCGGCGGCGGGCCGACCGATGCCATGATCGAATCCGCGCGCCGCGCGGAGCGCTACCCCGGCGTCACCGCGTGCCGCCAGGGGCTGGAGGAGCAGTACTTCGACGACGTGCGCGTGGCGAACCCGGCGCTGCCCACCTGGGTCGGCGAACTCTATCTGGAGACGCACCGCGGCACCTACACGACGCAGGCCGCGACCAAGCGGGCCAACCGCAAGAACGAGCTGCTGCTGCGCGAGGCGGAGATCTTCGGCAGCCTGGCCGCCATGCAGGGCGCGGCCGTGGACGCCAGCCCGCTGCACGCGGCGTGGCAGGATCTCCTGCTGCTCCAGTTCCACGATATCCTGCCCGGCAGCTCCATCGGCGAGGTGTACGCCGAGGCCGCGGTCGATCACGCCGCGATCGGCCGGGCCGCGGCCGGCGTGCGCGACGCTGCGCTGCGCACCTTTGCCGCGGCCGCGGGCCGCGACCAGATCGTCGCGTTCAACAGCCTGAGCTGGCCGCGCATCGATGTCGCGCTGGCCCCGCTGCCCGCGGGCCATGCCGCGGACGCGGCGTGGGAGGTCGTCGGGCCGGACGGCCGGGCCACGGCCGCGCAGCACGTGGGCGAGTCGCAGATCGCGTTTGCGACCGAGGGGCTGCCCGCGTTCGGCTATGCGACCTACGCTGTGCGCCCCGCGGCCGCGCCGCACAGCAGCAGCCTGTCGGTCACGGCCCAACGCCTGGAGAACGCCTTCTTCGTCATCGAGCTGGCCGCGGACGGGACCATCGTCCGGCTGCTGGACAAGGCCGCGCAGCGCGAGGTCATCCCCGCGGGCGAGGCCGCCAACCGGCTGCAACTGTTCCAGGACGGGCCGGAGCGCGAGGCCGCGTGGAACGTTCACCTGACCTATGCGGGCCGCGAGTATGCGTGGGATCCCGATGTGCGGATCGAGGTCATCGAGGCCGGGCCGGTGCGCGGGGCGGTGCGCGTCACCCGCGCCTACCGCGCCAGCCGCATCGTCCAGGACATCGTCATCTACGACCGCGTGCCGCGCATCGACTTCGTCACCCAGGCCGACTGGCAGGAGCGCCAGGTCATGCTCAAGGCCGCGTTCCCGGTCGACGTGCGCGCGACCGGCGCGACCTATGAGATCCAGTTCGGCGCGGTGCAGCGGCCCACGCACCGCAACACATCGTGGGACGAGGAGAAGTTCGAGGTCTGCGGCCACCGCTGGGCCGACCTGTCGGAGCCGGGCTATGGCGTCAGCCTGCTCAACGACTGCAAGTACGGCTACGACACGCTGGGCCATGTGCTGCGGCTGACGCTGCTGCGCGGCACGGAGTACCCCGACCCGAACGCGGATCGCGGGCATCACGAGTTCACCTATGCGCTGCTGCCCCACGCGGGCGAATGGCACGCCGGGGAGACGGTCCGGCAGGGGTGGGCGCTAAACGCGCCGGTCGTCTGTCTGTCGGGGCAGGCCGCGCAGGGTGCGCTGCCCGCCGCAGCTTCCTTTATCCAGGTCGAAGGCCCCGCGATATTGGAGACGCTCAAGGCCGCGGAGGACGGCGACGGCTGGATCCTGCGCCTGTACGAGCCGCACGGCAGCCGCGGCCAGGTCACGGTGCGCCTGCCCTTCGCGCCGGCCGCGGTGCTGGCCTGCAACCACATCGAGGAGGGCGGCGACCCGGTCCCGGCCGACGGCCACGCCTTCACGTTTGCGATCGGGCCGTTCGGCGTGCGGACGTTCCGGCTGAAGCGAGATTGAAGATGAAAGATTGAAGAAGGAAGATTGAAGATGCTCGCCTACATCTAATCTTCCTTCTTCCTTCTTTCTTCTTCCTTCTTCAATCTTCCATGCGTAACAGCGTCGCGTCTGTCGCGCGGGCGGCCCCTTGCAGGATCACGACCAGCGGGAAGTCGCTCGCGCGGCGGGCCTCGACCGCGGCGCGCAGGATGTCCAGCGCGACCGCAAACTCCTCCGGTTCCGCGGCCGCAAGGCGGCCTGCATGGTCGAACAGCACGAGCGTGCGCCCCGCCGCGTCATACGCCAGGTCGTTGAGCGACTCTTCGAACGCATCCCAGTTGTGGCCGAAGTACTTCGGGAAGTGCAGGCTGCGCGCGGACTCGGCCAGGAAGGTTGGCTTGTCCGCGATGCGCCGGCCCATGATGCGGTAGACGCGCCAGCCGTGCTGCGCGGCCATCCGCTGCACCGTGCGCAGGCTGGCCCGCGCCGGCAGGCGGTAGACGCCGGGCGGCGTCGCGCCGGCCAGCAGATCGTGGAGGGTGGCCGCGCGCTCGCTCATCGCAGCACCCGCCTGAAGCTCGCATAGTGATCGTCCGTATAGTACAGCTCGCCCTCCCTGCCCGCGACGATGCGCCGCGCGCCCCGGTCATCCTCGCCCGGCGTCTTCACCGTGTACTCCTGATAATAGCCGCCCGGCTTGCGCGGGAGCAGCCGCTCCCGGTTCTGAAACGTGCTGCCGTCCTGCCGGTAGGGGAACGGCCCGCCCCGCTCGATCAGGCGGATCGTCTCGCGCGCCTCGCGCGGCAGTTCGTCGTACGCGATGATCGGCAGGTCGTCCGTGTTGCGCGGGTCAGGCGTCGCGCTGACGACCTCTGTGGGGGTGGGCGTCGCGCTGGCGGCCTCGGTGGAGGCGGGCGTCGCGCTGGCGACCTTCGTGGAGGCGGGCGTCGCGCTGATGACCTCTGTGGAGGTGGCCGTCTCCGATGGGCTGGCTGTGTGCGTCGCCGTGGACGGGGGCTGCCCCTGCGCGGCGCGGGGCGTCGCCTCGTCGCGCACAACAGGTACGCGCATAACTGCTCCCCCGTGCGTTGCCAGAAGCAGCACGACCAGCAGCAGGAGCAGCACAAGAGCTCCGCCGCGACGCCATGTCGGGCGTCTCGGTTCGCGAAGGATGGGATGCAAGCAGACAACTCCTGGATCGGTTCGTGCGGAGTGTATCACAGGGCCGCGGCCATCAACGAATTCTGGCTCCCCGGCTTTCGGCGGGCCGCCCCTTCGACTGCGAGCCGCATCCTGAGCGGGTTGTACGGCTCAACGTGGTTGACGACGAAAGGCCAGTCGAGGAGCGGACGTGAGGGCCGCCCCTTCGACTACGTGCGTCGCTGCGCGACGCCCTCCGCTCAGGGTGCTGCCACAAGTGAGACGGAGCATCCTGAGCGGGTTGTACGGCTCAACACTGTTGATGAAGGGCGGCCAGTCGAAGGAGCGGCCGGATTTGGCGTCGCCGGACTTTGACGGGGATCAATGTTGCCAGATATGGCTAAAATCGGTATCAT
>MWBF01000172.1 GCA_002068935.1 Chloroflexi bacterium ADurb.Bin325 | reverse complement strand
CTTCCGGCTTCTAGCTTCCGACCTCCAGCTCCTTCGACTGGCCGCATGTCGCATCCAGCGTTGTGTCGTCCACCCGCTCAGGATGCCTCGCGCTTATCTTATCCGGCTTCCAGCTTCCGGCTTCCAGCTTCCAGCTTCCGGCTTCTAGCTTCCGGCCTCCGGCTTCCGGCGTTGCGCCGTCCACCCGCTCAGGATGCCCCACGCGTGCCTCAACCAGCTTCCAGCTTCTAGCTTCCGGCCTCCAGCCTCACATGCTTTCCGGCGCAGCGACGCCGAGCAGCCCCAGGACCCGCGCAAAGACCGATTGGGTCGCCGCGACCAGGCGCAGCCGCGCCGCGCTCAGCTCCGCGGCGATCTCGGCCTCGGGCGCAGCCGCGCCCTCGCCCGCGGCGTCATCCTCCCGGCCCGGCAGGACCCGGCAGTCGCGATAGAAGGCATGGAACAGCTTCGCCAGGTCTTGCGCATAGAAGGCGAGGTTGTGCGGCGCGAGATCGAGCGCGGCCCGTTCGATGACCTCGGACAGGTCGGCCATCTTGCGCAGCAGCGTCAGCTCCGCGGGATGGCGCAGCAGGTCGAGGTTGCCGTCGGCCCAGCGCTCCCGCGGGAAGCCGCGCTCCGCGGCCCTGCGCAGGATGCTCGCCATGCGCGCGTGCGCATACTGGACGTAGAAGGCCCGGTTTTCGTCCTTCTGCGCCACGGCCAGGTTCAGGTCGAAATCCATGACCGCCTGGTTGGAGCGGGTCAGCAGCAGGAAGCGCACCGCGTCCACGCCGACCTCGTCCACGACCTCGTCGATGGTGATGACGTTGCCCGACCGCTTGGACAGCTTGACCTCCTGGCCGTCGCGGTAGAGCCGCACGATGTCGTAGAGCAGGATGTCGAGCCGCTGCGGGTCGAGGCCGAGCGCCCGCATCAGATAGGGCATCCGGCGGGCCTGGTTCTGGTGATCCACCGCCCACACATCGATGACCCGGTCGAAGCCGCGCAGGGCGAACTTGTCGTAATGATAGGCGATGTCGGATGCGTAATAGCCCGGCTGGCCGCTGGATCGGACGATGACCTCGTCCCGATCCGACCCCATCGTGCTGGTCAGCAGCCACTCCGCGCCGTCCCGCTGCGTCGTCATGCCGTTCTCGCGCAGGTGGCTGAGCACGTGCTCGAACCGGCCGCCCGGCTCGTACAGGCTGCGCTCCGAGTACCAGCAGTCGAAGTGGATGCGCAGCCGCTCGACCGTCTGGCGGATGTTGGCGAGCACCTTTGTCAGCGCGATCTCGCGCAGCTCGAGGATGGCGTCCTCCTCCGGCATGTCCAGGAAGCGGCGGCCGTGCTCGGCTGCGATCGTGCGCGCCAGGTCGATGATATCCGTGCCCTGGTAGTGCTGCTTGTCCAGCGGCGCATCCAGGCCGAGGACCTGTTTGTAGCGCAGGAACACCGTCTCCGCAAAGGTGCGCATCTGCGTGCCCGCGTCGTTGACGTAATACTCGCGCTGCACCTGCCAGCCCGCGGCGGCCAGCAGATTGCCGAGGCTGTCGCCCAGCACCGCGTTGCGCGCGGAGCCCATGTGCAGCGGCCCGGTCGGGTTAGCGCTGATGAACTCCACCTGGCATGTCCGGCCGTGGCCCAGGTCGATGTTGCCATACTGCCCGCCGCTGGCCTCGATGGCGGCCACCTGCCCGGCCAGCCAGCCGTCGCCCAGCCGGAAATTGATGAAGCCCGGCGGGAGCGCCTGCACCTCGCCAAGCGCCGGATGCGCCGGCAGGTGCGCGATGATGGCCTGCGCCACGGCCAGCGGGGCCATGCGCGCGGGCCTGGCGAGCTGCATGGCGATATTGGCCGCATAGTCGCCGTGTTTCGGGTCTTTCGGTCGCCCGATCTCGACCGCGGGGATCTCGAAGGCGGGCAGCGCGCCGGCGGCCTGCGCGTCCCTGATGGCCTGAGCGACGAGGTCAGCGATGTCGTTGCGGATCACAGTGGCTCCTGTTCGTACCAGTTAGGGCCCGCCTCCACGTCGACACGGAGCGCGGCGCGCAGCTCGTACGCGCCCTCCATCGTCTCCCTGACCAGCCGGGCCACGGGCTCCAATTCGTCGCGCGGGGTTTCCAGCACCAGCTCGTCGTGCACCTGGAGCGTCAGCCGGGCGCGGTAGCCGCCTTCGTGCAGCCGCCGGTGCAGCGCGATCATGGCGATCTTGATGATATCCGCGGCCGTGCCCTGGATGGGGTGGTTGATCGCCGCGCGCTCTGCGGCCTGGCGCAGGTTGTAGGCCTGCTGCGTGGTCGCGGTGGTCTTGAGCACGGGGAAGTAGCGCCGCCGGCCCAGCAGCGTCTCGACATAACCCTGCCGTCGCGCCAGCTCCTTCGTCTCCTCGATATAGCGTCTCACGCCGGGATACGTCCCGAAATAGCGGTTCATGAACTGCTCGGCCTCGTGGCGGCTCAGGCCGGTGCGCTGCGCCAGGCCGAACGCGGTCACGCCATACGATGTGGCAAAGTTCATCATCTTGGCGACCGCGCGCTGCTCCTTCGTGACCTGGTTCAGCGGCACGCCGTAGACCTTCGACGCCGCGCTGGCGTGGATGTCCTCGCCCCGCGCAAACGCGGCCAGCAGGTATTCGTCCTGCGTGATATGCGCCAGGATGCGCAGCTCCACCTGCGAATAGTCCGCCGAGAGGATGACGTTGCCCTCTTCCGCGATGAACGCCCGGCGGATCTCGCGGCCCACCTCGCTGCGGATGGGGATGTTTTGCAGGTTCGGGTTGGCCGAGCTGAGGCGGCCCGTCTCCGCGCCCGTCTGGTTGAACGAGGTGTGGATCCTGCCGGTACGCGGGTTGACGAGGCCGGGCAGCGCATCCACGTAAGTGCCCAGGAGCTTGCTGAGCATCCGCTGTTCGAGGATCAGGTCGATGATCTCGTGCCGCCCGCGCAGCCCCTCCAGCACATCCGCCGCGGTGGAGTAGCCGCCCGCCTGCGTCTTCTTCAGCCCCTCGGTCGGCAGACCCAGCTTGCCGAACAGGACGTCGGAGAGCTGCTGCGTCGAGTTGACGTTGAACGCATAGCCGGCCAGTTCCTGGATGCCGCGCTCCAGCTTTTGCAGCCGCGCGGTCAGATCCGCCGACATCTGGCGCAGGAACGGCACGTCCACCTTGACGCCGGCGGCCTCCATCGCCACGAGGACCGGCGCGAGCGGCATCTCGATGTCGCGGAACAGGTGGCCCAGCCCCTTCTCCTCCGCCTCGGGCAGGAGGACCTGCGCGAGCCGGAACGTCACCGCGGCGTCCGCGCCGGCGTAGGCCGCGGCCGCGGCCGCGGGCACTTGATCCATCGTGATCTGCGCCTTGCCCGTCCCCAGCAGGTCGGTGATGCGCGTCATCTCGGTCCGCAGCCGCGTCCAGGCCAGATCCTTGAGCCCCAGCCCGCGCTGTCCGGGATCGATCAGCCAGGCCGCGATCATCGTGTCCACGAGCGGGCCGGCGACCTGCAGCCCCGCGCGGTTGAGGATGCCCAGGTCGTAGCCGATGTTGTGCGCGATCTTGTTGACGCCGGCCGCGGCGAAGGCGGGCTGGAGCGCGGCGACGACCGCCTCCCACGGCAGGCCGGGCGTGTCGAAATGGTGCAGCGGGATATAGGCGGCCTGATCCAGGCCGGGGCCCCACGCGACGGACAGGCCCACCAGGTCGGCGGAATAGGGGTCGGTGCCGGTCGTCTCGGTGTCGAACGCAAACTGTTGGCTGGCCGCGAGCCGCTCGGCCACCTCGGCCAGGGCCGGCGCGGCGACGACCAGCGCCACATCGCCGGCGTCCGCGGCCGGCGCGACCACGGATTGCGCCATCAGATCCGGCGTCAGCTCGAACAGCGCCATCTGCTCGGCCTCGCTGCCCGCGGGGGCCGGCTCGCCCCCCGCGGCCGCGTCGGACGGCCGCGCGCTGGCCGGCCGCGGGTGCGCCGGCGGCAGCTTATCCACCAGCGAACGGAAGGCCAGATCCTGGAACAGGGCGACGACCTGCTCGCGGTCGTAGTCCTGCGTCCGACAGGCGCTGAGATCCAGCCGGATGGGGACGTCCGTGACGATGCGGCCCAGGTCGCGGCTCAGCGCCGCGTCGTCGCGGCCGGCCTCCAGCGCGGCCTTGAGCCGCGCGGGCGTGACCTCCGCGATGTGCGCGTACGCGGCGTCGAGCGAGCCGTACCGCTTGAGCAGCTCGGTGGCCCCCTTCTCGCCGATGCCCCTGACGCCGGGGATGTTATCCGACTTGTCGCCCAGGAGCGCCTTCAGATCCAACAGTTGGTCGGGCCGCAGCTCGTACTTCGCCTCGATGCTCTGCGGGTCGTAGATGATCGTGTCGGAGAAGGTGCGGCCGGAGGTCAGCACGTGGATGCGGTCATCGACGACCTGGAGGATGTCGCGGTCGCCGGTCACGATCAGGCTGGCGACGTTCTGCGCCGCAGCCTGCTTTGCCAGCGTCGCCAGCACGTCGTCCGCCTCGAAGTTCTCCGCGGTGAAGATGGGGATGTTCAGCGCGGCGACGATCTGTTTGATGCGCTCCACCTGCTGGCGCAGCTCTTCCGGCATGCGCGCGCGGTGGCCCTTGTAGCCCTCGTACATGTCGTGCCGGAACGTGCGGCCCACGTCGAAGGCGACGGCCACATAGTCCGGCTGCTGCTCGCGCAGGACGTTGAGCAGCATGGAGGTGAACCCGTAGACTGCGTTGGTCAGCTCGCCGCCGGGCGCAGTCAGGTTGGGCGGCAGCGCATGGAAGGCACGGAACGCCAGGCTGTGCCCGTCGATGAGCACCAGCTTGCCGGCGGGCTGCGCGGCGGCCGTGTTAGCGCTTGACATCCTTCCTCTTGCGCCAGTTGAACTTCTCGATCTGGAGCTTGCCGGCCCTGGATAGTTCCATGACTTGCGGGTGTTGCAGCGCGTTGCCGGTCATGCGCACGGAGCGGCCCGCGTCGATCCGCAGCCGGCCGCTCTCCAGTTCGAGCAGGACGTTCTCATCGGTCGTGTTCGTGATCGTATAGACATCGGAAGGTTGCCAGGTATAGGGCTGTTGGGGCATCGTCTGGACTCCGCTTGGAATGTTCGATGGGGCCATTTTACCCCGCCGTGCCTGGAAAGTCAACGCAGTTGCCCCCGGCCCTGCAAGGCCCGCCGAGCGCGCCCGCCCGCACCGGCCATGACGCCGGTCATAGGCGGATCGCAAACCTTTGCGTATACTGCCCATATCAGTTTTGCTGTTGCATCATCCCATTTTCGTGAGTTTGCCCTTATGACCAGCCGCATCCTTCAACCTGCAACCCTGCCCGAGCTGCAACCGACCTACGAACTGCACGCCCGGACCGCCGGCGCTGCCCGCTTCCCGTTCACCGCGACGACGCGCGCGGCCGCCGAAGCCTGGCAGGAGGCCTGCCGCGCCGCGCTCGCGGAGACCGTGGGCTTCCTCGATGACCCGGCCGTCCCGGCCGCGGCGCAGTTGATCGAGGAGGTGGACCGCGGGGACTTCGTCCGGCGCAAGGTGGTCATCCGCACCGCGGAGCACGCGCTCATGCCGGTCTATCTGCTGTTGCCCAAGGCCGCGGAGGGCCCGCGGCCGGTGGCGCTGGCCTACGCCGGCCACGGCTACGGCGTCAAGGATATCGTCGGCCTCTGGGAGGACGGCGCGGAGCGGCTGACGCCGGACGGCTATCACAAGGATTTTGCCCTCGAGCTGTGCCGTCGCGGGTTCGTGGTCGCCGCGCCGGAGATCGCCTGCTTCGGCGAACGGCAGACCGACTACGGCTATCTGGACGCGCCGCTGGGCCAGCCGCAGCCCTCGACCTGCCACAATGCGGCGACCTATGCCTTCATGCTCGGCAAGTCGGTCGTCGGGATGCGGGTGCGCGACGGGATGCGGCTGCTCGATTATCTGGCGACGCTGCCGGAGGCGGACACCGGCCGGACGGTCGCGATGGGCATCTCCGGCGGCGGCATGTTGACCTTCTTCCACACCATGCTGGACACGCGCATCCGCGCCTGCGCCATCAGCGGGTATTACAGCAGCTTCCGGGACAGTATCCTCGCGATGCACCACTGCACGTGCAACTTCGTGCCGGGGCTGCTCAACCTTGGCGAGATGGCCGACCTGGTGGGCCTGATCCTGCCGCGGCCGCTGCTGGTCGAGGCGGGCACGCGCGACCCCATCTTCCCGATCGCGACCGTGCGCGCAAGCGTGGAGCGGGCGCGCGAGATCTGCGCCGTGCTCGGCGGAGACGGGCAGCGCGATGTGGAGCTGGACGAGTTCGAGGGGCGCCATCAGATCAGCGGCCGCCGCGCCTACGATTTCTTGTGGCAGGCCCAGGCGGCCCGCTGACGAGGTTCAGTGCATGATCAATTTGCAGGAACTCAACGTATTTATCGAGGCCGCCCTGGCCCAGAACTTCTCCGTCGCGGCGCGGCGGCTCTATCTCAGCCAGCCCGCGGTCAGCCTGCGCATCAGCAACCTCGAAAAGCAGTTCGGCCTGGAGCTGTTCCGCCGCAACGGACGCTCGATCCAGCTCAGCGCGGCGGGCCAGGTGTTGCTGCCGCTGGCCCAGGAGGCCATGCGCCACGTCAAGCAGATCGAGGAGACCATGGGCAGCCTCAAGGGCGTGCTGATCGGCGAGCTGGCGATCGCGTGCAGCACGACGATCGGCAAATACGTCCTGCCGCGGCTGGTGGCGGGGTTCCGGCGTAGACATCCGGAAGTGCGCGTCACCGTCAACACCATGAGCCGCCGCGCCGCCATCGACTGGTTGCAGGCCGGCCGCGCGGCGATGGCGGTCGTGTCGGCCCGGCTCGACCACGTCGCGGAGCTGGAGTATCAGGACTTCCTCGAGGACGAGATCATCCTGATTGCGCCGGCCGATCACCCCTGGGCCGACGGCCGGACGGTGGCCCCGTCCGACCTCCTGAACGTGCCCTTCATCCTGCGCGAGCCCACGGCCAGCTCATACGAGGTGTTGCTGGAGGGGCTGAACCAGCACGGCCTGGACATCGGCCGGCTGCGCGTCGCGCTCACGCTCACCAATGCTGAGGCCATCGAGATGTCGGTCGAGGCGGGGATCGGGGTGGCGTTCATCTCGCGCATGGCCGCCGAGCGGGGCCTGGCGCTGGGGAGGATCGTGCGGGTTCCGGTTGCGGAGATGTCCCTTGCGCGGCGCATCTACATGGTGCGCAACACGCGCCACACCATCACGCCGCTGGGCCAGGCGTTCTGGAGCTTCGTGTTGGCCGAGGAGCACGAGGAGTTGCGCCAGCTTTCCGACGCGATGCAGGCGCAGGCCGGCGCGGCCGTCCCCTGAGTTCGGCCCCCCCGCTGCGGCAGGGGAGGGAGCGCGCCACCCCTTCCCCCGTCAGGACGGGGGAAGGGGCCAGGGGATGGGGGCGATTTGGCCCCCACCCCGGGCCCCCGCTGCGGCAGGGGAGGGGGCGCGCCACCCCTTCCCCCGTCCTGACGGGGGAAGGGGTCAGGGGATGGGGGCGATTTGGCCCCCACCCTAGCCCTCCCCCGCTGTGCAGGGGAGGGGGCGCGCCACCCCTTCCCCCGTCCTGACGGGGGAAGGGGTCGGGGGATGGGGGCGATTTGGCCCCCACCCCGGACCCCCGCTGCGCAGGGGAGGGAGCGCGCCACCCCTTCCC
>MWBF01000171.1 GCA_002068935.1 Chloroflexi bacterium ADurb.Bin325 | reverse complement strand
GAACGAGGTCTTGATGGTCTCGACCGGGTTGCGCTGGTAGTGGATCGGCGAGGCCGGGCAGGCGAGGTTGTAGACCTCGTCGAACTGGCCCCAGAACGGCTGCGTCACGTCGTGCAGGATGAAGGTGAAGCGCGGGTTCTCCTTCAGGTCGTAGATGTTCGCCTTGGTGCCCGTGAACAGGTTGTCCATGACGGTGACTTCGTGGCCCGCGTCGAGCAGGCGGCGCGCGAGATGGGAGCCGATGAACCCGGCCCCGCCGGTGATGAGGGATTTCTTTGTCATAAGGGTGTGTGTGTTGTGGGTGTCAATTCTCAGAGGTCGGGGGTCTCCGCCATGCGCCCTACGCCCACCAGCGCCGCTTTCTGCAGCCTGATCAGCTGTCTGATGCCTTTGCGCGAGAGGTCTTTGAGCGCGTCGAGCGAGGCCTCGGTGAACGGCTCGTGCTCGGCCGTGCCCTGGAGCTCCACGTAGCGCCCGTCGTCGGTCATCACCACGTTCAGGTCCACCTCGGCCGTGACGTCGTGCGCGTAATCGAGGTCGAGCGTGGGCGTGCCGCCGCACACCCCGACGCTCACCGCGGCAACGAACTGTTTGAGCGGGTCGGCCGTGAGCCTGCCCTGCTCCCTGAGCCAGGCCAGCGCGTCCGCCAGCGCGACCATGCCGCCGGTGATCGAGGCGCAGCGCGTGCCGCCGTCCGCCTGCAGCACGTCGCAGTCGATGGTGATGGAGCGCTCGCCGAGCTTCTCCATGTCCACGGCGGCGCGCAGCGCGCGCCCGATCAGCCGGCTGATCTCCGTGCAGCGGGCGTCGGGGCGGCCCTTCTTGATCTCGCGCTCCTTGCGGTCCACGGTGCTGCGCGGCAGCATGCCGTATTCGGCGGTGACCCAGCCTTTGCCGCTGCCTCTGACAAAAGGCGGCACTTTCTCTTCCACGCTGGCCGTGCAGAGCACCCAGGTCTCGCCCTGCCGGATGAGCACGGAACCCTCGGCGTGTTTGGTGAAGTGCCGCTCGATGACGACCGGCCGCAGCTGGTTGGCTTTTTTCATGAGGCGTTACTGTAGCATACTTTGAACGGCGTGAGGAATGGAGAGTTGAGGCGTCCCCTTCCGCGGCGTCACTGGGTGAGCGCGGCGGGCAGGGCGAAGAGGCCGAAGTCGCTGACGCAGGGGCAGGCGGCGGCGCTGGTGACGCGCAGGCGCACGCGGTCGCTCTTCACTTTGGGGCCGCGGAACAGGCGGCAGGCGCCGATGCTCTGGCCCTTCGCGTACTCGCTCCATTGGCCCTCCTGCCAGACGTCCACGCCGAACCCGTCCACGCGGTGCCCGAGCCTGATGTTCTCGCGCAGGCGCACGACGTTGAACTCGGCGACGGCCGGAAGGGTCAGCGTCAGGGTCGCGTTCGTCACGCCGTCGTCCGTGGCCCAGTAGGTGGCGCGGTCGTTGTCGAGCACGTTGTCCGGGGCGAAGGGGGACTGTTTGCCGGGCTCGGCCCGCCAGGCGCGCACGTGGTCCGCGGCGGCCACGGCGCCGCTGGCGAGGTTGGCTGCGAAAAGCGTGCGCAGGAGCCCGCCGAACGCGTCCAGCGACCGGATGTCGGCGTCGCAGACCAGCCCGTCGCGGTTCGGCGCGACGCCGAGGTTCATGCAGCCGCCCTTGCCGACGCTGTTGAAATAGATGTCCATGAGCTGCGCCGGGGTGCGTACGGTCGGGTCCTCGTTCGGGTGCCAGAACCAGCCCTTGCGCAGCGGCACGTCGCACTCGGCCGGGATCCACGCCGCGCCGTCGCGGTGCCCCGACGGGCCCTCGACGTGGTTCATGGAATCGCCGTTCGCGGGGCGCGCGGGGTCGGTTCTGCCTTTGGGCGTGAAGGTGGCCCACGACTCTGCGGCCGCGTATCCCTTCCAGACGGCCGGCCAGTCGTAGTAGGTCAGGCGGTCGATGCTGCGTTTCTCCCTCGCGCCGCCGTAGAAACCGTCGCCGCCGTTGGCGCCGTCGAACCACACCTCGAAGAGCGTCCCGTATTGGGTGAGCAGTTCGCGGAGCTGGGCCTGGTACAGGGGCGGGTAGGCGGGGGTGCCGTATGCGGCGCTGTTGCGGTCCCAGGGAGAGCAGTAGAGGCCGAAGCGCAGGCCGTGCTTTTTCGCGGCGTCGGCATACTCGCGCACGAGGTCGCCCTTGCCGCCGCGCCACGGCGCTCCGGCGACGGAGTGCCGGGTGGTCTTGGTGGGCCAGAGGCAGAAGCCGTCGTGATGTTTGGCCACGAGGATCACGCCCTTCATGCCGCCGCGCTTCAGCGCGGCGACCACCTGGCCCGCGTCGAGCGCGGCGGGCCTGAAGAGCGCGGGACTCTCCTCGCCGTACCCCCATTCGCGGTCGGTATAGGTGTTCAGGCCGTAATGGATGAGCGAGAAGGTTTCGGTCTCGTGCCAGCGCAGCTGGCGCTCGCTCGGCACCGCGCCGTGCGGCGCGGGCTCCTGCGCGCGCGGCGTGAGCGCGGCGCAGGCGGCCAGAGCGAAGCAGAGAGCGAACGAGGTTTTCATCGGCAGGCTCCTTTGTCGTGTGAGGCCCGGCGGGCGTCCGGCCGTTCTGCCGCGCGCCGCAGGCAGAAGCGGGTCAGAGGCGCTTGACGAAAGCGGCCATGCGCTCCATGGCCTCCTTCAGCTGATCCATGCCGGTGGCGTAGGCGCAGCGCAAGAACCCCGCGCCGCACGCGCCGAAGGCGCTGCCGGGCACGCAGGCCACGCTGCACTCGTTGAGCAGGCGCAGGGCAAACTCCTGAGAGGAGAGCCCGGTGGACTGGATCGAGGGGAACACGTAAAAGGCGCCGCGCGGCATGAAGCAGTCCAGCCCCATCTCGTTGAGCGAGGCGACGATGAAGTTGCGGCGCAGGTGGTAGGAGTCGCGCATTTTCTCGATGTCGGACTCGCCGTGCCCGAGGGCCTCGAGCCCCGCGATCTGGCTGGTCGAGGAGGCGCACATCATGCCGAACTGGTGGATCTTCATCATGGCGTCGGTGAGCGGCGCGGGCGCGCAGACGTAACCCAGGCGGAAGCCGGTCATGGACCAGGCTTTCGAAAAGCCGTTGAGGAAGACCAGGCGGTCGCGCAGGCGCGGGATCGCGGCCATGGAGAAGCGCCCGCCCTCATAGGTGAGCTCCGAGTAGACTTCGTCGGAAATGAGCACCAGGTCGTGGCGGATCGCGAAGTCGGCCAGGGCTTCGGTGTCCTCCCGGTTCAGGACCGCCACGGGCACGCCGTGGGCCATGCGGATCAGCGGGGCGTAGGCCACGAAGCACGGCTCGTGGTAGAGCACCTCGTCGCCGGGCGAAAGCAGGGCGCGGACGGCGAGGTCGAAGGCCTCGCTCACGCCGACCGTCACGAGGATCTCCGACGCCCAGTCGTATTCGGCGCGGAACGACTGGCGCATGTAGCCGGCCAGCGCCTGGCGCAGCTCGGGCGTGCCGAGGTTCGAGGTGTAGCGCGTGGCGCCGCGCTCGATGGACTCGATGGCCTTCTCGCGGATGTGCCACGGGGTTTGGAAATCGGGCTCGCCGATGCCGAGGGAGATCACGTCTTTCCGGCCTGCGACGATGTCGAAGAAGTCACGGATGCCGGATTTGGGGAGGCCCCGCACGTGCGGGGCCACGAAGTCACGGGCAGACTTGGAGACGGTCGTCATGGGGTTCACTTTCCATCAGGACGCCTTGGTCCTTGTACGTTTTCAGCATGAAATGCGTGGCGGTCGAGAGCACGCCGTCGAGCGGGGCCAGGCGCGCGCTGACGAAGCTGGCGACCTCCTGCAGGCTCTGGCCTTTGACGAAAAGCAGCAGGTCGTAGGCCCCTGACATCAGGAACATCGATTCCACCTGGGGAAATTTGCTGATGCGCGTGGCGACGCGGTCGAAGCCGCCCTCGCGCTCCGGGCGGATGCGCAGCTCGATCACCGCGCGCACGTCCGTGGTTTCGAGGCGGTCCTCGTTCACGACCGCCTGGAAGGCGCGGATGATGCCCTCTTTCTCGTAGGCCGCGATCCGCGCCCGGATATCCTCTGGCGTGGTGGCTAGCTCTTTCGCGAGCGTCGCGTCGGACTCCCTCGCGTTCTTCTTCAGCAAACCGAGTAACGGATCCATGGTGGACAACCTTCCTGTTTCAGAACGATTCCGAGTGTAGCTTAAAACCGGGCCGGGATGCAAAGGTTTAGAGAGCCTCGACCTGGCCCGTTTCGGCGATCACGGAGACGGCTTGGCCGATCAGGTCGACGTTCAGGATCACCTTGAGGGTGCCGGTCAGCCGCGCGACGCGGCCCTCGATCCCCATGAAGGGACCGCTGATGATGCGCACCCGCCGGCCCTTGGCGAGGGGCTTCGCCGCCGTGAGCGCTGGATTGGCCCGGAGCGCGCGCCGCACCATGACCAGCTCGCGCAGCATGCGGCGCGGGTTCTCGGGCTCCAGGATGCGGACCAGCAGGTTGGTCTCGAGCAGCAGCCGCCGCTGGGAAGGCCCGAACCGGGCGAACACGTAGCCGGGAAAAACCGGGAGCCGGACGGTCACTTTGCGGCGCTGCACGACGCGCGTCTTCTCCCGCAGCGGCAGGAAAAACGGGATCTCGTACAGCGAGCAATACTCCGTCATCTTCTTTTCGGTGCGCGGCTTGACAAAAAGCACTTTCCAGTTTTTCATACGCGCGTCATCATACAGAGGAGGCGGGGTGCTCGGCAATAGGCAATCCAACGCTTCCCTCCCGCGCGGCTCCCCCTCCGCAAAGCCCGCGTTTTGCGTTGGGAAAAAGCGGCGGGAAAAGGTAGAATGACGACTTTTTGAGAATAAGGAAGCGCATGAAACGATGCTGGATGATGCTTGTGTCGGGGGCCGCGTCCGTGTTCGCGCAAGCCGCGCCTGTCGCGGTGATTCAGGGGAGCGAGGCGGTGGCCGCGGGCGAGCGCAGGTTCGCGCTGACGCTGGCGCGGCATGTCGAGCGGTGGTACCGCGAGGCCGGCGTGGAGGCCGTGCTGACGGACGATGCGAACCTGACGAAGGCCTTGGCCGGCAAGAAGGTCGCGGTGCTGGTCTACCTGTCCCAGCCGACCGCCTCGCAGATGGCCGCGCTCTCCGCGTTCGCGGGGCGCGGCGGCAAGCTGATCGTCTGCTACTCCTCCTCGCCCGCGCTGGCGGCGCTCATGGGCATGCGCACCGTCGGCTATCAGAAAGGCTCGACCGACGGGCGCTGGTCGCTGATGCGCTTCGCGGAGACGCGCCCCCACGGCGTTCCGGACGCCGTTCTCCAAACGTCGCAGAACCTTTTTGTGGTGCAGCCGGTGGCGGGCCGTTCGCAGGTGCTGGCGTGGTGGCATGACCGCCAGGGGCAGCAGACTCCCGAGCCCGCCTGGCTCTCCTCGCCGAGCGGCTACTGGATGACGCATGTGCTGCTGGCCGACGGCGACGCCGAGGCCAAAGGCCGGCTGCTGCTGGCGCTGGCCGCCGCGCATGACCGGTCGCTCTGGCTGCCGGCGGCGGCGCGCGTGCTGCAGCAGGCGCGGCTGGTCGGCGGCGTGGGGGGCGTGGAGGGCATGGCGGCGCTGGCCGGCAGGCTGGCCGATCCCGAGCGCCGCGCGCGCGCCGTCTCGGCCGCGCGCGCCGTGCGGCTGAAAGAGGGCGAGGCGGCGCAGCTGCTCGCCGCGGGCAACGGGTACGAAGCCTGGCTCGCCGCCAATGCCGTCAAGACGCGGATGTACGAGGTGTACGGGATGGCGCAGCCCGCCCGCAGGGGCGAGATCCGTGCGGTCTGGGACCACTCGGGCCGGGGCCTCTATCCGGGCGATTGGCCGCGCACCTGCCGCCTGCTCAAGGACGCCGGCTTCTCGGACCTGTACGTCAACGTCGCCGGCGCGGGCTTCGCGCACTATGCCAGCGGGGTGCTGCCGCGCTCGCGCGTGTTCGATGAGCAGGGCGACCAGCTGGCCGCCTGCCTCGCGGCCGCCAAGCCGTTGGGGCTGCGCGTCCACGCGTGGCTGCTCTGCTTCTCGACCGAGGGCGCCACACCCGAGCGGCTGGAGATCTTCCATAAGCGGGGCTGGCTGCTGACGGCCGCGGACGGCCCGCCGTGCCCGAGGTCCGGACGTATCTGGCGGGCGCC
This sequence comes from Chloroflexi bacterium ADurb.Bin325, assembly GCA_002068935.1. Lineage (GTDB taxonomy): Bacteria > Chloroflexota > Anaerolineae > CG2-30-64-16 > CG2-30-64-16 > MWBF01. The sequence continues at coordinate 1,588 of MWBF01000171.1, read as the reverse complement.
GTGCGCGAGCTGGCCTCCGCCTATGCGACCGACGGCGTGCATCTCGACTTCGTGCGCTATCCCGATTTCGCGTCGAGCCTCGGCCCGGCCGTTAAAACGCGGTTCGAGAAGGCCACGGGCCGCCGCGCGGCCGACTGGCCGGAGGACGTGAAGAGCGGAGCCCTGCGCGCACAGTTCATCCGCTGGCGGGCCGAGCAGGTCTCGGACTTCGTGCAGGCCGCCCGCAAGACGGTCAGGCGCGCCGCGCCGGGCAAACTGCTGACGGCGGCCGTGTTCGGCAAGTACCCCTCCTGCCTCGATGCCGTCGGACAGGACTGGGAGTCGTGGACGAACATCGGGCTGGTGGACTATGTGGTGCCGATGAACTATACCGAGGACCTGGCCAAGTTCAACGAGTGGCTCGGCCAGCAGACGCGCACGCGCAAGCAGGCGCTGAAGGTGCTCCCCGGCATCGGCGTGACGGCCGCCGAGAGCCGGCTGGATGCGGCGCAGGTGCTGGACCAGATCCAGGCGGCGCGGCGCGCGGGCTGTCCCGGGTTCGCGCTGTTCGACCTGGATACGACCTTGCGGCAGGAGATCCTGCCGGTGCTGCGCATGGGCGCGACCGCGCCGTGACGCGGGCGGTCCGAGATGTCGGGGACTTGTTCCGCAGGGGTTTCTAGAGTATAGTTGACGTCTGTTACAGGTTTGTCGCGTTCATTCAAACAAAGGGGGAAATCCATGATCCGTCGTCTGCTGCCGCTGGCTGTTGCCGCTTCGCTCGCCGTCCACGCCGTCCACGCCGTCGCCGCCGAGGCGCCGCAGGCCGCGCCGCCCGAGACGGAGGGCATGACGCGCCTTTTCAACGGCAAGGACCTGAGCGGCTGTGAAGGACGGCGCCATCCGCGGCGAGACCACGGCGGAAAAGCCCGCGCAGGGCAACACGTTCCTGATCTGCACGGGGTGCGGCACCAGGGACTTTGAGCTGCGCCTGTCGTTCCGCTGCGGCGCCGCGAACAACTCCGGCATCCAGTACCGCTCGAAAAAAATCGACGTCAAGCCCGAGGCCAAGAACCGGTGGCGCCTGCGCGGGTACCAGCACGAGATCCGCAACGAGCAGACGCTGCCCAACGTGGCCGGCTTCATCTACGACGAGGGCGGCAAGCGCGGCCGGATCTGCCTCGTCGGCGAGCAGGCGGTGTGGGCGGACGGCAAGAAACAGGTGCGCGGCGCGCTGATCGGCGCCGAGGAGTTCAAGGCGCTGTTCAAGCTCGACCAGTGGAACGAGGCCGTGATCGTGGCCAAGGGCAACCGCATCCGGCACTTCCTCAACGGGCGGCTGACGCTGGACTTCACGGACGCCGATCCCCAGCTGGCGCTGCTCGACGGCGTGCTGGGCCTGCAGCTGCACGCCGGCAAGCCGATGTGGGCGGAGTTCAAGGACATCCGCATCAAAGAGCTGAAGTGAGCGCGCGTTTCCGGTTTTCAGTCTGCTCTTGCGCGCGCGGGGCCTATGTTGTTAAATGGTGAAAGAAAGGTCTTACGAGTATGCATAAGTTGGCGAGTTTCTTGGGCGTGGTGCTGGCTGCGGGCGCGGCGTGTGCTGCGG
>MWBF01000170.1 GCA_002068935.1 Chloroflexi bacterium ADurb.Bin325 | reverse complement strand
ATATCGCTGGACCACGGGGTTCAGGCGCACACCGGCCGCGGAAAGCGACACATGGCTCTCCTCGATCACTTGCGTCGCCGCATCATGGCGCAAGACATCGAGCCGCACCTCAGCGACCTCGATGGCTTCGGCCTGGACATACTGGTTGTCTTGCAGCCGGTAGAGGAAAGCCGGCACGTATGCCTCGATGACAAAGCACCCATCGTCGGTCAGGTGGGCGGCGACGTTCTCGAAGCAGCGCACCTGGTCATCCTGGGTGAGCAGGTTGAAGAACGTGTTCCACACGACATAGATCAAGCGATAGCGGCCGGGCGCCGCCACATCCGCGAAATCACCGACCATGACCGCAAGCTCAGCGCCGCCCGGTTGGGCCTTGAGCTGGGCGAGCACGGCGGGTGAGATATCGATGCCATCGACGCTCACGCCCCGCGCGGCCAGCGGCAGCGCAATTCGTCCCGTGCCGATCGCCAGCTCCAATGCCGGGCCGCCGGCAGCCAGCCGTTCCAGGAACGCGACCGCCTCGCGCTCATCCCCGCGCTGAAAGTCACGCATTTCCGCAGCGACGTCCGCGCCAAAGCTCATAACCGGCTGATAACCCTTCATCGTGTGACTCCTCGTCCAGGCGGAACGGTCTGCATGGCCGGCGTAGCCGCTTACATCTGAGGATGCAAACTCCTCGTTATCATACTGTTTGGTCAGCTAAAGGCTGGATGCCCCACATCAACCGGCGTCGGCGGAGAACCACGCGCCCTCGCGCACCCACGCGGCGCTCTCCATCTTGGCTCGCCAGGCGGCGCGCGAGCCGTCAAGCCCCGCCGCGCTTTCGGGCCCGCTCGTCAGGTCGTCCAGAAAGCGGATCACGCTCTTCAGCGTGCCCTCGATCAGGTTTGCGCCGACCGGCCGCCCCAGCTCGGTCAGCCCGGTGTGAAATTCGTGGATCAGCCGGTCGATCAGCAGCATCCGGGCCCTGGGCGCGGCCGCCCGCGGGAACGCTCTGTGATAGGCCGCGAACGCCTCGACGGCGTTGGCCCCGAAGAGCTGCTTCCCCTGGTAGGTCCGGTGATAGGCGCTCCACGGCAGACGCCAGCCACAGCCGCCGCACTCGACGATGTCGCCGTCGCGCCACGGCGTGCAGCGTTCGTCGGGCGGCGCCGCGCCCTCCTCGGTGTGCAGGACGGCCGCGCCGCAGACGGGGCAGGCCACCCGCCCGTAATGCGCGGCGGTGACAGACAGTATGCTGTCGCATCTCGACCACAGGCCCCAGCCGACCTCGTCGATCAGCGCCTCATCGACCGCGCCGCGCGCGTCCGCCAGATAGAGCCGCCTGATCTTCGCCTGGGAGACCTTGGGCGCCCAGCTCGGCAGCACGCCGCAGGCCGGCTCGGGGCGCATCTGCTGCACCCCACCATCGGGCGCGCCGGCCGTCATCGCAGCACCCGCTCGTCGCCCACCCGTCGGGTGATCTTCTGCTCGTCCAGCCGCTCCATCAGCGCCAGCGCATACTTGCGGCTCGTATTGTAGCGGTCGCGCACCTGGGCGACCGTCATGCTGCCGTGCTCCTTGATGTGGCCGATGATGCCCGCGACCATGTCGTCGTAGGTCTCGCGCAGCAGCAGCACATCCTCGCTCAGCCGCACGAGCACGTCCTGGTACAGCAGCGCGCTGATGATCTCCGGGTCGGTCAGCGCGACGCTCTCGGCCATCGAGGGCGGCGTGTACGGCTGGCGGCGGAACGCGGCCAGCAGCGCGTCCACCCTGGGCTGCTGGCCCGCGCTGAAGACGATCGCGTGGCCGGGCCGCGCCAGGAAATCCCCGCGCTCCGCCAGCACGCCCTCGCTCACCGCGCGCGCCAGCAGCTCGTTGTACAGCTTGCCCGACCAGCGGTCACGGCCCTGCAGGCGGCTCTTGAGCTCCTCCCGCGCCATGCCGGGCCGCAGCGGGTAGTGGGCGTGGAAGTCGGCCAGCATGTCGGCCATGCGCGCGGCCAGGAGGCCCCAGCCGCCGAGCGAGATGACCGGGGTCAGGCTCTTGCTGAAGGGCGGCTGCGCCGGGCCGAGCGGGATGAGCTGGCCGTCGGCCACCATGCTCGCCAGCACGGCCTCGGCCCCGGCGGCGTCCAGCCCCGCGGCCTCGACGACCGCCTTGAACGGGGCCGGCTCCTGCCGCGCCAGGCCGTGCAACACAAGATCCTCCGGCGTGCCGCGCGCAAGCGTCTCGAGCTGCGCCAGCACGTCCGGCCGGAGCCGCCGCCAGCGCCGCCGCGGGTGCGGGTTGACGATCGTCCCGCCGCCGAGCGTCAGGCTGGGCGACGCCTGCCGGATGATGAAGCGGTCGCCCGCGGCGACGACGACCGGCGCAGCCAGCACCACCTGCACCCAGCCCTCCTGCCCCGCCGCGAGCTGTTCTGCGTCGAGCAGCCGCGCGCGGCCGGGAACCTCGGCCGCGCCGCTGAAGAAGTCCACGGGCTGGCCATGGCGCAGCGGCGGCAGCGCCAGATCCTCGCGCACCATCCGCAGCCGCACATCGACCATCGTGGTCGGCTGCAACGCGCCCGGCCTGGCGACCACCATGCCGCGCTGCAAGTCGTCGGGGTGCACGCCGGTCAGGTTGATGGCCAGGCGGCTGCCCGGCAGCGCCAGCTCCAGCGCCTTCTTGTGCGTCTGTAGCCCGCGAATGCGCGCGGTCAGCCCGCCGGGGAGGATGGCAACCTCGTCGCCGGCACGGAAATGTCCGTCGCTGAGCGTGCCGGTCACGACGGTGCCGAAGCCGGCCACGGTGAACACCCGATCGATCGGCAGCCGCGGCTGGCCCTTGTCGCGCCGCACGGGCACGGTCGCCAGCACATCCGCCAGGGCCTGGCGCAGCTCCGCCAGCCCCGCGCCCGTGCGCGCGGACACGGGCACGATCGGCGCATCGGCCAGCGCGGTGTCCTCGAGCGTCGCGCGCAGATCCGCCTCGACCAGCTCCAGCCAGCCCTCCTCGGTGACGGCGTCCGTCTTGGTCAACGCGACCACGCCCGCGGGGATCTGCAACAGGTCGAGGATGGCGAGATGCTCGCGCGTCTGGGGCATGACCCCCTCGTCCGCGGCGACGACGAAGAGCGCCGCGTCGATCCCGCCGATGCCCGCCAGCATGTTCTTGATGAAGTCGATGTGGCCCGGCACGTCGATGACGCCGACCGTCTCGGCCCCGGCCGTCTCGGCCCCGCGCGCCGGGGGCAGGCTGAGCCAGGCAAAGCCAAGGTCGATCGTCATCTCGCGCTCTTTTTCCTCGCGCAGCCGGTCCGGGTCGATGCCGGTCAGCGCCCGGATGAGCGTGGATTTGCCGTGGTCTACATGCCCGGCAGTGCCGATGACACGCATAGGAGCCTCCATAAACACAGGCGACGAAGGGACCGCCGCGCCGGCCCTCGTCGCCTGCAAAATCGCCAGCCCGGCGGATCAGTCGGTCTTGGGGCGCGCGGCGAGCGACCCGCTGATGGAGTCGAGCAGCCGCTGGGCGTTCTGCAATTGCAGGCTGCCCTGCCCCTCATACGCGCGCCACAGGGCCTCCACCTCGCGCAGGAGCAGGCTCAACTGCTTTTCGAGGGGCGGGAAGTGCTCGGCCACCTTCTGGTTGACCTTCTGCTGCTCCTGGATGGTGTAGTCCCAGCGCAACGTCTCCTTCTTCCAGCGCTGCTCGTTCTCGGCCTGCCACTCGGCCAGCTCCTTGCGCTGGCGCTCCTCGGCCAGCCGTTGCAGCTCGGACACCTGCTTCTGGCCGTGCACCACCTGGGCCTGAAACTCCTCGAGCGCCTTCAACATCCGGCCCACCGCCTCGTGCCGCGCCTCGAACTCGCGCAGGCGCACGCCCTGCTTCTCGATGAGCGTCCGCTGGTCGGTGAACTCCTGCTCCCAGACGGTCATCTGGCGGGTGCGCTCGACCTCGCCGAGCTTCTGCGCCTCGATGAAGACCTGCTGCTCCTGGCGCAGCGTCTCGGGGATGGGCTGGATCCGTTGCAGCTCGCGCTCCAGCCGTTGGACGCGCTCCGCGATGGGCGGTATGCGCGTATCGATCAACTCCGTGCGCTTGAGGAGGTCGACGTGTTCGGCCTGGAGCTGGGCGATGCGCTTGTTGTCCTGGGCCCGCTGCTCGATCATGTACGGCAGGCCGCGCGTGCGGTCGTCGATCTCCTTGCTGACATTGGCGACCGACTGGCGCAGCGCAAGCAGCATCTCGCCGAGGCGCTGTTCCTCGGCCTGCCGCGCGACCAGCCCTTCCTCCATGCGGGGGATGCGCGACAGCTCCTTGCGCACCTCCGCCACCCCGCGGCTGAGGACTTCGCGGTCAGACAGCCGGGCGCGCTCGAACTCGCGCTCGGCCTGCACGCGGGCCTCGGTCTGCTTGTCCAGCATGACCACGACCTCGCCCTTGAGCTGCTGGAGCGCCTGCTCGATCTGGGTGAAGCGCGTGAGCTGGGCCTGCGTGCTCGCCAGCCGGCTCTCCAGATCCTGGATGCGGCGGGCTTGCTCCTGGCGCTCGATGGCCATGCTTTGCAGACGCTGGTCGAGCTTGGCGATCTCCTCGCGGTCGCGCCGGTGCTCTTCGTCGAGCCAGGCCACCATCTGGCTGAGTTGGGTTAGGTCCATGTGTCTCCGTCCGAGAAGTCTGGATGGGAAGCGATCTGTACGCGCTGCCGGGCCGGCGGCCCAGCGCGTCCCGCATTATAGCATCCTTCGGCCAGCGTCGAAAACTGCGTCCAACCCGTGGGACGCCTTTGGTCTCCAGGGCCAACCCGTGCTAAGATAGGCCGGTGAAGCATGTACGTTAGGGAGGGAGGCTTCCATGCAACCGACATTGGCCGTGATCGACATCGATATCCTCAGCGGCCAGGACGAATTTGCACGCGAGGGCCTGCTCGCCAGCCTCAGGCGGTATCGCGAGCCGCACCTGACGATCCTGTGGGTCAACTGGCTGCGCGAGCGCGCGGATCTGCGCGTCGTCTGTCTGATCCACGACCTGGCCGAGCTGGATAACTTTCTGATCGACGTCATCCGGACGGCGCCGGGCGTGCGCGGCACGTCCGCGCAACTGGCGTTCGACGGCGTGGTCTATGCCGACCCCATCCTCGATATTTCGTTGATGGAGACGGGCTGGGATCGCCGCGCGGCCGCGGCCGTCCTCGTCAAGCTCCAGCCCGGCCACGACCGCGCCGCGTTCCAGTCGCTCATCAGCCTGCCGACGCACGAGCAAGTGAGCGTCGTCTGGGTGCTCAAGCTCTTCCACCGGGCGGACGCAGACCTGATGATCCTGCTGCTGGGCGAGCGCACCGCGTCCCTGACCGGCTATGTCATGAGCTGGATCCGCACCGTGCCCGGCGTCATGGACACACAGCTCACCAGCGTCTTGGATTGGTCCATCCTGGGCGAATCCGAGAGCTTTATCGCGCTATCTGAACGGTTCCCCGCGCCGGTCGCGGCCCGGGCCTGAACCGGAGAAGGATGATACGATGCTTGCAGTCACATGCGACAAGTGCAGACGGCGGTTCACCCCGACAGATGAGGAGCTGCAAGGCTATCTGCGGCAGGCCGAGGGCAAGAAATACGCGCTCGTGCTGTGCCCTCACTGCGGCAAAGGCAACAAGATCGCGCTGGCGCGCCTGGCCCAGGCATTGAGCGGCGTGCGCCGCGCCCCGGCCCCCGCGGAACAAGCGGCCGCGGGGGAGCAGGCTGCTCCTGCGGAGCCGACGCAGACTGAATGAAAGTCGCCCTCGTCCATGACTGGCTGAACCAGGTCGGCGGCGCGGAGTACGTGCTGCAAGTGTTGGTGGGCATGTTTCCGGCCGCGCCGGTCTTCACCAGCATCTATGCGCCCGACAAGATGCCGCCCGCGTATCGGTCATGGGATATCCGGACCAGCTTCATGCAGCGGCTCCCCGGGGTGCTGGATCATCACCAGGCCTATCTGCCGTTCTACCCGCTGGCCTTCAGCCGGGCCGACCTGCGGGGCTATGACCTGGTGCTGAGCAACAAGAGCGGCTTCTGTCACGGGGTGCGGCCGCCGCCGGGCAGCAAGCAGATCTGCTACTGCCTGACGCCGACCCGTTTCCTCTGGCAGTACGACGCCTATCAGCAGCGCGAGGCCATCCGTCCCGCGCTGGCCCGGCTGCTGCGGCCGCTGATCGGCGCGCTGCGCCGGTGGGACTATGCCGCGGCCCAGCGCGTCGACCATTTCATCGCGATCTCGACCGCGATCCAGGAGCGCATCCGCCGGTTCTACGGCCGCGAGAGCAGCATCATCTATCCGCCCGTGGACATCGCGCAGTTTCAGCCGGACAACGGGCCGGTGGGCGACTACTTCCTGGCCGGGGGGCGGCTGATCCCCTACAAGCGCCTGGATCTGGCCGTGCGGGCCTGCACGGAGCTGGGGCTCAAGCTGATCGTCTACGGGGCGGGCCGCGACCGGGTCGCGCTGAAGGAGATGGCCGGGCCGAGCGTGACCTTCCTGGGCCGCGTGCCGGCGGACGAGCTGGCCCGGCTCTACCGCGGCGCGCGGGCCTTCATCTTTCCGGGCCTGGAGGACTTCGGCATCGCGCCGCTGGAGGCCCAGGCCGCGGGCCGGCCCGTCATCGCGTTTCGGGGCGGCGGCGCGCTGGACACGGTCATCCCCGGCCGCACCGGCGAGTTCTTCGCCGAGCAGACGACGGCCGCGCTCGTGGAGGCGCTCCGCCGCTTCGACCCGCGCGCCTATGACCCGGCCGCGTGCCGCAGCAACGCCGAGCGCTTCAGCCAGGAACGGTTCGAGCGCGAGCTGCGCGAGTATATCGCAAGGACGGTCTGATGGAACTGCGTGCCTACTGGAACATCGTCAGGCGGCGCTGGTGGCTGCCCCTGGGGCTGGCGCTGGCCGTGGCGGCCCTGACCCTGGTCATGCAGCGGCCCTGGCAGCCCCGGCCGCCGGTCTATGCGGCCTCGATGCGCTTCAACGTCGGCGTCCGGCCCGAACGCATCCCCGGCGTCTACACCTATGACCGCTACTACACCCTGCTGACGTCGGAATATCTGGTGGACGACCTGGGCGAGATCGTGCGCAGCGGCGCGTTCGCCGCGGCGGTGAGCGGGCGGCTGGCGGAGCAGGGCGTCAGCGTGTCGCCCGGCGCGATCGGGGCCAGCACGCAGCCGGGCAAGCTGCACCGCATCCTGACCGTCAACGTGACCTGGCCCGACGCCGAGGTGTTGCCGGCCGTCGCGGAGGCGGTCGCGGCCACGCTGACCGAGGGCAGCGCGGAGTTCTTCGGCCAGTTCAGCGCGGAGGAGGCCGACATCCGGCTCATCGATGCGCCGACGATCCACGCCGTGGGCCGGCCCGCGCGCGAGCAGCTCGACCTGCCGCTGCGCGTGCTGCTGGCGCTGGCCGCGGGCATCGGCCTGGCCTTCCTGCTGGACTATCTCGACGTCTCGGTGCGCGAGCCGCGCGACCTGGAGGAGCTGGGGCTGCCCGTGCTGGGGGAGGTGCCGCGGGGCTGAGAGCTATCCACAACGGCCCCTGCTGGCCGCGGATGCGTCCCGCACTAGGGGTAGGGGCCGCGCCGCCGCGAAGACCTAATTCTGCCTGCCGCCCCGCTGGTTATCCACACGACGCCCCGGTTATCCACACAGAACGGGGCAGTTATCCACAGAAACGCCTTAGTGTCTATCCGAAAATTGCTCTGGCCGGTCGTGCTCAACTGCGTTGAGCCTACCGAGCCAGGGGCACGGTCAGAGACC